>JAPXQZ010000043.1:0-9900 GCA_033813835.1 Clostridia bacterium
AGGCGCTAGAGGGCCTGGCGCGGACCGCCTTGGCCGACGAAGACAGCGGCGTGGACAGGATTCTCGTCTTCCACATCCCCAACATCCGCGCCTTCATGCACCTGGACACCGTCTTCACCCAGCTGGACCGGGACACCTTCACCTACCATCCCGGCATCCTGCCCCACCTGAAGTGCTACAGGCTGACGCTTTCCAAGGGGGAACTGAAGGTAAAGGAGCTGCGGGGCGCCCTGCCGGAGGTGCTCTCCGGGGAGCTGGGGCAGGACCGCGTCACCCTCATCCCCTGCGGGGGGGAGGACCTCATCGCCTCCGAGCGCGAGCAGTGGAACGACGGCAGCAACACCCTGTGCGTCAAGCCCGGCGCGGTCATCGTCTACGACCGCAACACCGTCACCAACCGCATCCTCAAGGACCACGGCATCCGCACCATCGAGGTGCCCGGCGCCGAGCTGGGCCGCGGCCGGGGCGGGCCCCGCTGCATGTCCATGCCGCTTCGGCGCGAACCGGTCTGAAACCGCGGAAATAATGAATCAGGAGGATTCCCCATGCCCGTCCAGCTCAAAGGCCGCTCCCTGCTCACGCTGCTCGACTTCACCCCCGAAGAGATCCGCTACCTGCTGGACCTGGCGCACGACCTGAAGCGCAAAAAGCGCGCCGGCATCCCGGGGGACCTGCTGCGCGGGCGCAACGTGGTGCTGATTTTCGAGAAGACCTCCACCCGCACGCGCTGCGCCTTCGAGACCGCCTGCTGGGATGAGGGCGGCAACGCCACCTTCCTGTCCAACTCGCAGATGGGCAAGAAGGAGTCGCTGGAGGACACCGCCCGGGTGCTGGGCCGGTTCTACGACGGCATCGAGTTCCGGGGCTTCGCGCAGCAGACCGCCGTTGACTTAGCCCGCTTCTCCGGCGTCCCGGTCTGGAACGGGCTGACGGATCTCTACCACCCCACCCAGGCGCTGGCTGACCTGATGACCCTGGAGGAGAACGCCGGCAAGCCGCTGTCCGCATGCAAACTGGTCTACGTCGGCGACGCGCGCAACAACGTGGCTAACTCCCTGATGATCATCTGCGCCAAGCTGGGCCTTCATTACGCGGCGGTCTGCCCGAAGGAACTCAAGCCTGAGCCGGGTCTTTTGAAGGCCATGTCACAGCTGGCCCGGGAAAACGGCGGCAGCGTCACCGTGTCCTCCCGCCTGGGCGCCGTCGCCGGCGCCGACGCCGTGTATACCGACGTCTGGGTTTCCATGGGCGAGGAGGCGCGCTTCGCAGAGCGCATCCGCCTGCTGAAGGATTACGCGGTCACCCGCGCGGTGATGGAGAAGACGGGCAACCCCCGCGCGATTTTCCTGCACTGCCTGCCGGCCTTCCACGACCTGAACACCGAAACGGGGGCGGAGGTGCACGAAACGTACGGCCTTTCCGAGATGGAGGTCTCCGACGAGGTCTTCCGCTCGGCGCAGTCCCGTGTGTTCGACCAGGCAGAAAACCGCCTGCACACCATCAAGGCCGTCATGGTTGCCACCATCGGCCGCCAGTGAGGAGGACGGGATGAGAAACGTCAGGGTCGCCCTCTGGGGCCTGGGCGCGATGGGCCGCGGCATCGCGGAGCTTTTGTCCCGGCGTCTCGGCGTGGAAATCGTCGGCGCCTGCGACACGCACCCCGCGCTTGTAGGCAAGCGCCTCCACGAGGCGCTGGGCCTTCCCCCGCCTGCGGGAAAGGCGGTCATCATCGCGCCGGACGTTGCGACCGCCCTGGCCGACACGCCGGTGGACTGCTGCGTCATCGCCACGGACTCCTTTGTCAGCGGCGTCTATCCCAAAATCCGGGAGGTGGTCGAAAGGGGCGTCAACGCGCTGACCATCGCCGAGGAGATGAGCTGGCCCTGGGCGGCGGCGCCGGAGCTGGCGCGGGAGATGGACGAACTGGCCCGCCGAAACGGCGTCAGCGTGCTGGGCACGGGCATCAACCCGGGCATGATGATGGACCTGCTGGCCGTGTGCCTCTCCGGCGTGATGCAGGAAGTACGCCACGTGCGCTGCGAGCGGGTCAACTCCTTGAGCCCCTTCGGCGAGACCGTCATGCACGAGCAGGGCATCGGCATCAGCCGGGAGCAGTTCGAGCGCGGCGCGCGGGACGGCTCCCTGGCCGGGCATGTGGGCTTTCAGGAGTCCGCCGCGATGATTGCCAGCGCCCTGGGGATGGACGTGCGCCGGTTTGAGACCCAGATGGCACCCATCCTGACGCAGGTCGACCGCAGAAGCCCCCACGGCTTCGCGCCCAAAGGCAGCGTCGCCGGCGTCAACATGACCGCCCAGGCCTACGACGGGAACGGGGAAATCATCCGTCTAATCCATCCCCAGCAGATCGAGCCGGAGCTGGCCGGCGTCCACACCGGGGACTATATCGCGCTGTCCGGCACCCCGCCGGTCAACATGGCCGTGCGGCCGGAGGTGGACGGCGGGGCGGGCACCATCGCGATGGCCTGCAACGTGCTGCCCTTCCTGGTCGCGGCGCGGCCGGGCCTCCTGAGCATGCTGGATCTGCCGGTGCCGCGCTGCGTGATGGGCGACTACCGCGGCATCGCTTTCGGGAGGGAACGGGATGGCGAATAAGGGGGACTGGGTGCTGCTGCGCAGCGTGGTGCTGCGCCCCGGGGAGCGCGCGCCCCAGGTGCCGGAGGATACGGCCCGGGTGCCGCTATTGAAGTGGGTCAAGGGCTGGCTGCTGGAGGACGCGCATATCGGGCAGCCCGCGCGGGTCAGGACGCTGACCGGGCGGACGGAAGAAGGGGAACTGCTGGAAGCCAACCCCTCCTATTCCCACGGCTTCGGGGATTTTGTGCCGGAACTGCAGAAGGCGCGGGAGAGCATCCTGCTGGCCTTCCGGGACGGGGAGGCGGGGCGATGAGCGCGAACGGCTACCAACAGGTCATGGCCCGCCGCGGCGACATCATGAAGTCCGCCGTCGGGCTGGATTACGCGCGGTTTGAGCGCGGCGGCTGCGCCTTTAACTACGAGGCCATGATGGCGTCCGCCGGGATGGATCTGCCCGCGGTCGCGCAGGTCCTGCGCGGCTACGGCGTAGGGGATACGCCGCTGGTGGAGCTGAAAAACGTCACCGCGCTGGCCCGGCGCTACGCCGCCCCAGGTTTCGGCGCGCGCATCCTGGTCAAGGATGAGGCCTGCAACCCCTCCGGCTCCTTCAAGGCCCGGCGCGCCGCGCTGAGTGTGCACATGGCGAAGCGGATGGGTTACCCGGGCGTCATCACCGCGACCAGCGGCAACTACGGCGCCGCGGTGGCTTCCTGCTGCGCCAAGGCGGGCCTGCGCTGCATCGTCGTGCAGGAATGCTACGACTCCCGGGGCGTCGGCCAGCCGGAAATCGTCGAGAAGGCGCGCAAGTGCGAGGCCTTCGGCGCCGAGGTGGTGCAGCTGAGCGTGGGGCCGGAGCTGTTCTACGTCTTTTTGCGGCTGCTGGAGGAAACGGGCTACTTCAACGCCTCTTTGTACACTCCCTACGCCGTGAAGGGCGTGGAGACCCTGGGGGCGGAATTGGTCGAACAGTGCCGGACACGCTTCGGGAAGGACCCGGACCTGGTCGTCGCCACCAACGCCGGCGGCGGCAACCTGACCGGCACCGCCCGGGGCATGGCGCAGGCGGGCTGCAAGGCGCCTGTCGCCGCGGCCTCCGTCGACCTGCGCGGGCTGCACATGGCCAGCGACGGGCAGTTCAACCGCAAGTCCTTCACCACCGGCCACACGGGCTTCGGCATGCCGTTTACCACCTGGCCGGACCGCTCCGACGTGCCCCGCTCCGCCGCGCGGCCGCTGCGCTATATGGACCGCTACGTCACCCTGACCCAGGGCGAGGTGTTCTATGTGACGGAGATGCTGGCCGTGCTGGAGGGCATGGAGCGGGGGCCCGCGGGCAACACCAGCCTGGCGGCGGCCTTCTGCCTGGCGCGGGAACTCAGGGAGGACGCCCTGGTCGTCGTCCAGGAGACCGAGTACACCGGCGCCGGCAAGCACCAGAACGCGCAGCTGTCCTTCGCCAGGAAGAGCGGCGTTCACATCGCGGTGGGCGACCCCCGAGACGAGGAGCCCGGGCGGCGCATCATCCTGCCCGAAAACCCCGGGCAGATTCAGGCGAAGGACGTGGATCTTGACCATTTGCGCGCCTCCCTGATCAAAAATGCCCTGGCCGGGCGGGAAGACAGGCCCGGGGAGGCGGAAATCGCCTTCCTCGCCGAGGAGACGCGCGCGGACGCTTCATTTGTCCGCACAATCATTGAAGGCATGCGGGAGGGCAAGGATGAACCGAGGAGATGATTTTGGGCAGCGCCGGGCGCACCTGAAGGCCTTGGACGACCGAGAGCTGTACGGGCGCTTCTGGTCGCTCGCGGACCAACTGACGAAGCCGCTGCTTGAGATGGGGCGGGAATACACCACGCCTTCCATCGAGCGCAGCGTGCTGCTGCGCATGGGCTTTTCCTCCCTGGAGGCAACGGCCCTGGTCAAGGGCTGCCTGGAGCACGGCCTGCTGGGCCACGGCGCCGGGCACGTGGTGTACAAACTGGGGAAGAGGGACGCCATCCCCCCGCGGGAGGCCGGCCTGAAGCTGCTTTCCGGCAATGACTGGGACGGGGCCAAGGCCCTGTTTGAAGGGGGGAACCCGGCATGAGCGAAGGACGCCTGAACCCCGACGCGCCCATCGACGTGCGCGGAATCCTGGAGGGCCTGGAAAACTACCGCCCCCGCCGCCGCGGGTGGACCTGGCGCGAGCCCGCGCCCGGGCTTGAGCTCTACGGCTTCACCTTCCGCGACGCCTCCAAACCGCTGGTTCGCTCCGTGCCCCTGCCGCCCGCCCATCATTTCGGCAACATCGACCCCCAGCCCGGCCCCGTCATCACGACGGAAATCGCCTCCGGCCGGTTTGAGGACGACATCCGCCGCATGCGCATGGCCGCCTACCACGGGGCCGACCATATCATGGTCATCCGCACCGCCGGGCAGAGCCACTTCGACGGCCTCATCGAGGGGACCCCCCAGGGCGTGGGCGGCGTGCCCATCACGCGCAAGCAGCTGCGCGCCCAGCGCAAGGCGCTGGACCTCATCGAGGACGAGGTGGGCCGCCCCATCAACTACCATTCCTACGTGTCCGGCGTCGCGGGGCCCGAGATTGCGGTGCTCTTCGCCGAGGAGGGCGTCAACGGCGCCCACCAGGATCCCCAGTACAACGTGATTTACCGCAACATCAACATGGTGCGCTCCTTCGTGGACGCCTGCGAGTCCAAGACCGTCATGGCCTGGGCGGGCATGGCGCAGATCGACGGCGCGCACAACGCCAACGCCACCGCCCGGGACGCCTGGAAGGTGATGCCGGAACTGATGGTGCAGCACGCCGTCAACGCCAGCTTCTCCCTGGGCTGCGGCCTGCCCCGGGATTTAATCTGCCTGTCCACCGTGCCGCCCACCGCGGCGCCCGCCCCCAGCCTCTATACGGACCTGCCCTACGCCGTGGCGCTGCGCGAGCTGTTCTCCGGCTTCCGTATGCGCGCGCAGATGAACACCAAGTACATCCAGTCTTCCGTCCGGGAGGCCACCGTCACCCACGTGCTCAACATGCTCGTCTCCAAGCTCACCAGCGCCGACATCCAGTCCACCATCACGCCGGACGAGGGCCGCAACGTGCCCTGGCACATCTACAACGTCGAGGCCTGCGACACCGCCCGGCAGACCTTCGCCGGCCTGGACGGGCTGATGGAGATGGTGGAATTGAAGGACGCCGGCCCCCTGAAGGAAAAGGCCCGGGAGCTCAAGGAGCGCGCCGTGCTGTTCATGGAGGAGCTGCTGGAAATGGGCGGCTACTTCGAGGGCGTCGCCGCCGGGCAGTTCGTGGATTCCGGCCTCTACCCCGAACGCGCGGGCGACGGCATCCGCCGCGCGGTCGACGGCGGCATCGGGGCCGGCACGGTCGTCAGGCGCGAAAGCGACTACCTGGCCCCCGTCACCGCCCACTACGGGTACAACAACGTTTCCCAGTACGGCCTCCGCGCGGGGGACGACCCGGCCCAGCTCATCGGCGGGTGCACCTTCCAGCGGCCGGAGCTCATCCAGTACGTGGACGAGCTGGACGAGACGGACAACGTTTCCGTCCGCATGGCCGAGGGCGAACACCTGCGCAATCCCGGCGCAAAGGCCGTCAAGCCGGAGATGGAGTGGCTGGGCGACGGCGTCGTGCTGCTGACGATGTTCTTCCCTGCGGAGGCCCGGCTCGCCCAGGCCGCCGCCCTGGAGGCCGCCCGGAAGATGAACCTGGCGGAGTCGGAGGTCATCTCGGTCGAAGTCATGCACCCGGCGGAGGGCACCCGGGTGGAGGTCAAGGGAAAGGTGCCCTTCGAGATGGAAATCGCGGGGCTGACCCTGCCCCGGGAGCCGGAGGTGCTGGACGAGGACGCCCTGCGCGAAGCCTTCAAGGCCCGGCCGATGACCGTGGTGTGCGGCACGGTGGGGGAGGACGAGCACTCCGTCGGCCTGCGCGAAATCATCGACATCAAGCACGGCGGCATCGAGAAGTACGGCATCCGGGTGCACTACCTGGGCACCTCCGTGCCGCCGGACAAGCTGGTCAACGCCGCCGTCGAGCTGGGCGCCCAGGCCATCCTGGCCTCCGCGGTCATCAGCCACGACAACATCCATTACAAGAACATCGCCCTGGTGGACCGCCTGGCGCGGGAGATGGGGGTCAGGGACAGGCTGGTCTTCCTGGCCGGCGGCACCCAGGTCACGCCGGAACTGGCGCGTCAGGCCGGGGCGGACGAGGGCTTCGGCCGGGGCACGCGCGGCGCGCACGTCGCAACGGCGCTGCACAAGCTGCTGGGAGCGCGGGGCATTTGAGCCGGGACGTTGTTCTTGCGGACGCGCTGGTCGCGGAAATCGGTTCCACGACCACGCTGGTCAGCGCTTTTTCCGGCTTGGGCGGGGCGCCCCGCTTCCTGGGCCAGGGCATGGCGCCCACCACCGCCCTTTCCGGCGACGTAACCCGCGGGCTGGACCGGGCGGTTGCGGATTTGAAGAAGAACCTGGGCGCGCCGGAGCTTGCGTGGCGGCAGATGTACGCCGCCTCCAGCGCGGCGGGCGGCCTGTCCATGAGCGTGCACGGCCTGGTCTACGACATGACCGCCCGCGCGGCGCAGATGGCGGCCCTGGGCGCCGGCGCGGTGGTGCGCCAGGTGACGGCGGGCAAACTGGGAGAAGAGGAGCTGGCGTCGCTGAAGGCCCTGGCGCCCAACCTCATCCTGCTGGCGGGCGGCACCGACTACGGCGACCGGGAGACCGTCCTGCACAACGCCCGGGCCATCGCCGGATTGCGGCTGGGCATCCCGGTGGTGTATGCCGGCAACTGCCAGGCCGCGCCGCAGGCGGCCGGGATTTTCGAAAACGAGGGGCAGCCCCTCCAGGTCATCGAGAACGTCTACCCCCGCCTGGACGAGCTGAACGTGGAGCCTGCCCGGCGGGCCATCCAGGACCTGTTTGAGGTGCACATCGTCCGCGCGCCCGGCATGGCGCGCATCAGGGAGCGGGTGGGCGGAACCATCCTGCCCACCCCCGGCGCGGTCATGGAGGCGCTGCGGCTGCTGCATCCCCTGCTGGGGGACCTGCTGGCGGTGGACGTCGGCGGCGCCACGACTGACGTCCACTCGGCCGCCCAGGGCAGCGAGGAGATGGCCCGCATCCAGACCCAGCCGGAGCCCTTCTTCAAGCGCACCGTCGAGGGCGACCTGGGCGTCTTCCTCAACGCCCGCCGGGTGGCCGCGCTGGTGGGCGCCGACCGGCTCAGCCGCGAAACGGGCCTGGACGCGGAAGCCCTGCTGGCCGACTGGCCGCCGGTGCCGGAAAACGATACCCAGGAGGCGCTGGCCGCGCGCCTGGCCGCGGAAGCCGGGGCGATTGCCGTCTCCCGCCACGCCGGCAGGATTCGCGAGGTCTTTTTGCCCGAGGGCCGGCGCCGCTTCGCCCAGGGCAAGGACCTCAGCGAGGCCGCCACCCTCGTCGCCACCGGCGGCGCACTCACCCGGCTCAAGGGCCGCGCGGCCGCGCTCGCGCGCCTCAGGGACTTAAACGCCGCCGGCACGATGCTCTACCCCAGGCCCGGCGCGATGCGGGTGATGGTGGACGAACGCTACCTGATGGCCGCGCTGGGCGCCTTAAGCCGCGCCTGGCCGGAGGCGGCGACGACGCTAATGATGAACAGCCTCCAGGAGGTTTCCGTATGAACGCCCTTCCCGCCATCCAGGCGGATTTGCGCCTGCTGTCCCAGAACACGCGGACTGTCGCGGACGCCTGCCGGCGCCACGGCGTCGCACTCAGCGCCGTCACCAAGGCAGTCTGCGCCGACCCCCATCTTTCAAGGCTGCTCGCGGCCTCCGGCGCGGCGTCCCTGGCGGACTCCCGCGTGGAAAACCTGCGCGCGCTGCCGGACAGCCTGCCCCGGCTTTCCCTGCGCGTGGCAGACCCCGCCCAGGCGGAGGAGCTGGTGACGCACGCCCAGCAAAGCCTGCAGTCCACCCCGGAGGCCATCCAGGCGCTGGGGGAGGCGACCCGCGGCCTGGGCCGCCGCCACGCCGTCATCCTGATGGTGGACCTGGGCGACCTGCGCGAGGGCGTCTACCACCGGGAGGTACGGCTGCTGCAGGATTTGGCCGCGCTGACGCTGTCCTTCCCCTCCCTGGAACTGCTGGGCGTCGGCGCCAACCTGACCTGCTTTGGCGGCATCCTGCCGGACGAGGATAACCTGGGCCGCCTGGTGGCGCTGGCGGAGGGCCTTAGGCGGCGCTTCGATATCCCGTTGCCCCTGGTGTCCGGCGGCAACTCCAGCTCCCTCCACCTGCTCTTTGAAGGCCGGCTGCCCCGGGGCGTCAACCACCTGCGCGTGGGCGAGGGCTTGCTGCTGGGCATGGACACCGCGACAGGGAACCCCTTCCCGCACCTGTCCCAGCATGCCTTCACCCTCTTCGCCCGGCTGGTGGAGGTCTATGAAAAGCCTTCGCGGCCCGAGGGGCGGACGGGCCCCAATGCCTTTGGCGAGGCGGTGTCCTTCCCGGACCTGGGCCCCATGCGCCGCGGCATCCTGGCCGTCGGCCGGCAGGACACCGACGAGGCGCGGCTGACCCCCACCGACCCGGCCGTGCGCATCCTGGGCGCCAGCTCCGACCATCTGCTGGTGGATTTGACGCGCGCGGGGCAGTATACTGTCGGGGACACCCTGGGCTTCACCCCCGGCTACGGCGCGCTGCTGCGGGCCTACACCAGCCCCTATGTGCGCAGGGTGACGGCGGGCGACTGAGAGGGGCCGCGATGGCCTATGACATCCGGATGGGCCGGGCGCGGGACGCGCAGGGCATCGCCCAGACCGTCGGCGAGGCCTTTTACGGCGAATTCCGGCAGTTGACCCGGAATCCCGGTCGCCTGGCCCAGGCCCTGTCCGGCATGGTGGACCCCTCCCGCTTCGCGGTGGGCGTGAACCCGGAAGCCGGAAGCATCGAAGGCGCCGCCGCGCTGTCGGACGCGGCGGGCTACGCCGTCACCGCCCGGAAGGACGTGCTGGCGAAGGCCCTGGGCGCCGTGCGGGGCGGCCTGTCCTTCGGGGTCCTGCGCCGCGAGCTGCAGCGCCCCGAACGCTTTTCGCCCGGCCAGGCCCAGGTGGATTTCGTCGCCGCGCGCAAGCGTGCCCGCGGCCAGGGGCTGGCGCGTGACATCCTGGCCTTCCTGCTTTCCCGCGGCGGCTATGCCCGCTATACCCTGGACGTGATGGAACGGCCCGGGCAGGAACCGGTCGAAGCCGCGCAGACTGAATCCCCATCAAGGAGCAAGTGATGAACACCCTCGTCGTCGCCCTGG
>JAPXQZ010000044.1:0-9844 GCA_033813835.1 Clostridia bacterium
CAGGGGCCGCCACCACGCTGCTCATCGCCCTGGTGGGCACGGCGGCGGGCTTTGTCATCGGCCTGTTGGTCGCGGTGGTACGCACGATTCCGCTTCGCAAGGACGCCTCCGCCGCGCGGCGCGGCCTGCTGGCCGCCGCCAGGGGGTTGCTGACCGCCTACGTGGAGGTGTTCCGCGGCACGCCGATGATCGTGCAGGCGATGGTGGTGTACTACGGCGCCTCCCAGTACCTGGGGCTGAATATTCCGGCGATGGGCGCTGCCTTCCTGGTCGTGTCGGTGAACACCGGCGCCTACATGGCGGAAATCGTGCGCGGCGGTATCCTGAGCGTGGATGCCGGGCAGAAGGAGGCCGCGACCGCCGTGGGCATGACCCACTGGCAGGCGATGACCGCCGTGGTGCTTCCCCAGGCCATCCGCAACATCCTGCCCTCGGTGGCCAACGAGTTCGTGGTCAACATCAAGGACTCCAGCGTCCTGAACGTCATCTCGGTCACCGAGGTCTTCTTCATGTCCAAGTCCGCCGCGGGCACCTATTACCGGTACTTCGAGGTGTTCTTCATCACGGCGGTCATCTACTTCATCCTGACCTTCACCTTCACCCGCCTGCTGCGGCTGCTGGAAAAGAAGCTGTCCGGCAGCGCGTCCTACACCGTGTACGGCTCCCAGTCCAGCCACCGGGCAGAAATCGAGGTTCCGGCGGACGCGGGGAGGGGAGGGCGCGATGGCTGAGATCCTGCGCGTGGAGGGGCTGACCAAGCGCTTCGGCGCGAACGAGGTGCTGGGCGGCATCGATCTTGTTGTGCAGACGGGCGAGGTGGTCTGCGTCATCGGGCCTTCCGGCTCGGGCAAGAGCACCTTCCTGCGCTGCATCAACCTGCTGGAAATGCCCACGGGCGGGCGCATCCTGTTTCATGGGCAGGACGTGACGCAGCTGCCCGGCAGCGTGCTGCACGCGAAAGTGGGCATGGTGTTTCAGCAGTTCAACCTGTTCAACAACATGACCGCGCTGCAAAACTGCGTGGCCGGGCAGGTCCGGGTACTGAAGCGCAGCCGCGCGCAGAGCGTGGAGAAGGCGATGTTCTACCTGGAACGGGTGGGGATGCTGCCTTTCCGGGACGCGCGGCCAGCCCAGCTCTCCGGCGGGCAGAAGCAGCGCGCCGCCATCGCCAGGGCGCTGTGCATGGACCCGGAGGTGCTGCTGTTCGACGAGCCGACCAGCGCCCTGGACCCGGAGATGGTGGACGAGGTGCTTTCCGTCATTCGCACCCTCAAGGACGGCGGGCTGACCATGCTCATCGTCACCCACGAGATGGCCTTCGCCCGGGACGCCGCCGACCGCGTGGTGTTCATGGACGCCGGCCGGGTAGTGGAGGACGCGCCGCCGCAGAAGCTGTTCACCGCGCCTGAAAACCCCCGCACCCAGGCTTTCCTGGCCCGGACGATGCGGGGGTAGGAGGGGAAAGGCGGGAAATGAATGCCGCGCGCCGGGAACGGCGCGCGATTGTTTTAGAACACAAGGAAGGGCGTGCTCGCCGGGAGAGGTCGCCGGGGCTTTGCCCCGCGCCCCATGAGGGGCTTTCAGCCCCTCAACCCATTCTTATTAAATGCCGGGTGTTCATTCCTTGGTGACGATATGCCTTACGCCGGGGCCCAGCCGGGGCAGTTCCTCCGCGAAGAACGCCGGGTAGGCGCGGTAACTGGAAAAGCGTTCCAGGGGCAGCCATTCCATGTGCTCCGCGGCCCCGTGCATGGACAGGCTGCCGTCCCTTGGCTCAAATCCCTCCGGCACCTTCATCAAGAAGTACAGCGCGACCTCGTGGCATCGCAGACCCTTGAGGCCTTCGCTGCCTTCGAAGAAGTTTTCGTGCACGAAGACCAGACGGTCCACCTCCATCCGCACGCCGGTCTCCTCCAGAACCTCGCGCACGACGGCCTCCTGTGCCGTCTCACCCGCCCGCACCGCGCCGCCGACGGAATAATAATAGGGGTCCGCGTCGTTGCGGGCCATCAGCACCTGGCCGTCCCGGAGGATGACGGCGGCCGCCCGGTACCGGAACCAGGCGCCCTCCCGGGTGAAACTGCAGTCGGTTTCAAAGAGCGGTTCGGGCATCGCAGGGCGCTTTCCGCACGGAGCGTGCAGGATTTTTTCAACATTGCTAAGGCGGCCGGGCGGCAGGCTTTGTGCCGCGCTTCCGGGTCCATGGGGAGGGGACTTCACAACCGGGGGTTTGTGTGCGGCCTTTCGTCTTCTCTCCGTACCCTCAGCGGATGAAGTTCGTCCGCGCGCCGTAACCGCTGGCGGGCGGCGGGAGGCCGGCGTCCCGTCCGGCGCGGAGAGACTTGATGAGCCAGGCCAGGTTGAGGCCCAGGTTGCGCAGCACCTGCAGGCCTTCCTCGTCCCTTAGGATGTCCTCCGGCTGCGCGCCGTGGACCATCGGCCAGTAGGTGGAGGTGGCGATGGGCATCTCGCAGTAGTGCAGGTACTGGAACAGGCTTTGAAGCGCCGCCGTCGTGCCCGCGCGCCGCGCGACGACCAGCGCCGCGCCCGCCCGGCCTTTGAAGGCCCGGGCGCTGGAAAAGAACACGCGGTTGAGCACGCTGTGCATCGCGCCGGTGACGTTGGAGAAATAGACCGGCGAGGCCAGCAGCAGGCCGTCGGCCGCCTGGATGCTCCGGATAAGCGGATTGACCAGGTCGTCCGTGAACGTGCAGGCGTTGTCCAGCTTCCGGCAGGCGCGGCAGGCCGTGCAGTCCCGGACGGGCGCGTTGCCTACCCAGACGGTTTCGCTGCGGATTCCCTCCAGGGTCAGCGCCTCCGCCACCACGTCCAGCGCAGCCTGGGTGCAGCCGTTCTTTCGCGTGCTGCCGTTAATCATCACGACGTTCATTTGTTCAATCCATCCTTTTTCCGGTATTCTATCAAGAGACAAAAGAGCTGGTCAACCGTACTCGCGGTGGCACCGCACAGCCAAACGGGCAGCATACGGTTCGCAGAAGGGGAGGATTTTTTATGCCGCGTGTTTGACAGGTAATCCGTCTATCCAATATAATCCGGTCATTGAAAAGTGCCCTGTATTCGAAGGCTGGACGGATCTGATTTCGAGAGCCGTCAGGCAGGGAGGGGAATTAACGCCCAGCGACGCCTCTGTGCCAGACAGGCCGCCCTAGGCATGGACGACATTGCGAATTGTACATATCGGCTTGGGAAGAACGGTTCCATGCAGCAGGACTCCCGCGCAAGCGGACGATACGGCCGGAAGGGAGGTGGCATAGCAGCGGGCGAGGCGGCTTGCGCAGCATTTATCCGCGAAATTAAGAAGGAACGCATCGTGAAGAAGTTGATTGCTATTTTACTCATCGCCACGCTGGCCTTAGCGCTGGCGGGGACAGCCGTTTACGCGGAAAACAAGAAGGTCGTCGTCGGAATGTCTGTCCCGCAGCTGGCTAACCCCTATTTTGTATCTGTCATGAATGGGTTGCAGGAGCGCTGCGACGCCTACGGCTACCAGCTTATTACCGTTGACGCGGGCTATGACGTGGCTTAGCAGGTATCTGACTTAGAAAACTTCGGAAACCAAGGAGTGACGGCAGTTGTTGCCTGCCCGATCGACTCCAACACGCTGGTCCCCGTCACCGACCAGCTCAAGGAGAAGGGCATCATTGTCGTGTCCTTTGCGCAGATCATTGAAAACGCCAACGCAATTTTTTACCTTGGATGAGTATTCCTACGGCGTGGCCATCGGTACGAACGCTGCAAAGTGGATTCATGAGAAACGGGGCGGGAAAGCGGAAGTATTGATTATCTCCCAAGATAATGTCGAAGCGGTCGTCGCCCGTGGCGACGGCATCCAAGACCCATCATGAAGCTGGCCCCCGGCGCCACCATTGTTGCCCGGCAGGCTGGCGACAACCCCACCAAGGGCATGGAAATCACGGAGAACATCATGCGGCAGTTTCCCAACGTAAAGGTCATCACCGGCAACAACGACTCCGGCTCCCTGGGCGCCTATGAGGCCATCCTGGGCATGGGCAAGGCGTCGGATGATTTCTACATCGGTGGCGCTGACGCCACGCCTGAGGCAATGGAATCATCCTCGTTCTCCTGTTGCTGATTCTCGCTTTTTCCATCCTGACGCCACGCTTCCTGATGCGGGACAACATTTTCAACATCCTGCGCCAGGTGTCCATCGTGGGCATTATCTCCGTGGGGATGACCCTGGTGATGCTCACCGGCGGCATCGACCTGTCCTGTGGCAGCATCGTGGGTGCGGCGGCGGTTGGCGCCGCGCTGCTGATGACCAAAGGATCCATGAACCCTGTGCTCGCAAGCGTGCTGATGTGTCTGTTCGGCGTTTTGCTGGGGCTGGCGAACGGCTTTTTCATAGCCCAACTGAAGGTGCCGCCCTTCATCGCTACCCTGGGGATGATGACTTCCGTCCGCGGCATCGCCTATATCATTACCGGCGGTCTCCCGGTCTTCGGCTTCAACCGCGCCTTTACCGTTCTCGGACAGGGCTACTGGGGCATGGTGCCCATCCCGGTCATCGTGATGTTCATTACCTTCCTGTTCGGTATCGTTTTTCTCTCGCAGACACGGGCTGGCCGGCACATCTACGGGGTAGGCGGGAACGAGGAGGCTTCCCGTCTCTCAGGCGTTCAAATCAAGAAGATCAAGTACCTTGTCTACGCGCTCTCCGGTTTTATGAGCGCCCTGGCTGGGGTGGTGCTGCTGGCACGTGTCAATTCCGGCCAGCCTAACGCGGGCTCCGGGTATGAGATGGACGTCGTGACGGCGGTCGTCCTGGGCGGGGTCAGCATGTCCGGCGGCGAGGGACGCCTGGTGATGGTCGTCGTGGGCGTGATGATTATGGGAATTCTGACCAACGGCATGACGATGCTGACCATCAACGAGTACGTGCAGCAGTTTGTCAAGGGTATGGTTCTAATTGGCGCCGTCGCGCTCGACCGGTTTATCAAGGAGCAAAGGATGAAGCAGCGGGTCGTCTGAAGAAAAGATCGGAGGATAAAATGAAACGGAGCGAACTGAACCAACTGATGCGGGAGGCGCTGGACTTCATTGCGGGGCATGGCTTCCACCTGCCGCCCTTCGTCACCTGGACGATGGAGGACTGGAAGGGCAAAAACCACGAATACGCCGAAATCAAGGACAATATGCTCGGCTGGGACATCACGGACTTCGGCATGGGCGATTTCTATTCCCACGGCCTGCTGCTCATCACCCTGCGCAACGGCAACTTCCACGACCCAAAGTACAAAAAGCCCTATGCGGAGAAGCTGCTCATCGCCCGGGAGGGCCAGGTGACCCCCTACCACTTCCACTGGAAGAAGATGGAGGACATCATCAACCGGGGCGGCGGAAGGCTGGTGCTCAAGTGTTATAATTCAGGCCCTGACGGGCAGATGCTGGACACCCCCGTGAACATTCTCAAGGACGGCCGCTCCTATTTCGTGCCCGCGGGGGAGGAAGTCCGGCTGGAAAACGGCGAGAGCATCACCCTGGTCACCGGCCAGTACCACTGCTTCTGGGCAGAGGGCGGCCCCTGCCTCATCGGCGAGGTGTCCGTAATGAACGACGACAACGTGGACAACCGCTTCCACGATCCCGTCGGCCGCTTCCCCGAGATTGAGGAGGACGAGCCCATCCTCTATCCGCTCTTCAGCGACTATCCGGAACTGAAGGACTGAGGGAAAGGCGCCCGCAGACCGCGCCGGTTTTCGGCGCGTCACCACAGCCGCCGGGGAATCCCCCGGCGGTTCTTTGCTTATATCTATGGATTACTGGTTCCTGCAGGCCTCCAGGAAGGCCAGGACGTTTTCCGTGGGGATGTCGTGGGGCATGGCGTGGGTGGGCGCGATGATGTAGCCGCCGTCCCGGGACAGGATGGCGGTGATGTCCCGGATGGCCTGCTTCACCTCGCCCGGACTTTTGAAGGGCAGCAGGGTCTGGGTGGAGATGCCGCCGAAAAAGGTGATGTGCTTGCCGTACAGCGCCTTGAATGCCCGGATATCATAGACCTCGGGCTGGAAGGTGTTGTAGATGTCCAGTCCCAGGGAGACCAGGTCGGGGAAAACCTCGGAGCAGTCGCCGCAGCTGTGCTGGGCGACGTCCATGCCCAGGGCTTTGACGTAGTCGTACTGCCGTTTCAGCCAGGGGCGGATGAAGCGCTGCCAGAAGGGGTAGCCCATGATGAGCCCCTTCTGCTGCCCCCAGTCGTCGCCGAAGAAGACGCAGTCAATCGGGTACTGGCTGACGATGTCCACGACCTTCAGGTTGTAGTTCACGATGTGTTCCATCAGCCCGTCCACGAAGGCGGGGTTGAGCACCATGTCGCACAGCAGGTCCGGCATCGAGCGCAGCGTCCAGGCGCGCTCGAAGAGCGAAAAGCCGATGATATACATGCTGTACAGGTCTTTTTGAGCGGCCAGGCGTTCGCACTTCCCGTGGATGAGCGCCTCGTCCGGTTCCGGGAAGGCGTAGCCGGATAGGGAAGGCTCCGTCAGCAGGTATTCGCGCACGACCCCGAAGTCGCCCTCCTGACGCCCATGGTCCCACACGACGCCGAACATGTCGCGGAACCGCCCGTTTTCAAGCGGGGTAAAGGACTCGTTGCGCTCCTGGGCCAGGTAGGAGCCGGAATGCTCGAAAAACAAAGGGTCCCCGGTCTCTCGGACCATCCGCCGGTGCACCTCTCCGGTCATGTCCAGGAAATAGGGCACGGGGCGCACGTCCTCGTGCCGCAGGGCCTGCTTGACCGCTTCGCGCCGGGTCATCCCTTCCGCCTCCGCCTGTCCGGCGGCTTTCGCCGCCCGCCTTCTCGCCAAGCACCATCAAAGCAGAACCGCGCGACGCTGTCAACGCCGGTTTGCCCGGCCTGCCGCGCGGGTGATATAATCAACGGACAAGCGCGCGCATCGGCGTCGAACAGGAGGGCCAGAACTTGCTTCCAGACATCATTTCTTCCCTGCACGGCAGTTTCGCCCCGGGGGCGCACAGCGAGCTGCGCGCCCAGCGCAGCCTGACCCGTCGGGTCACTCTGCTGTCCGGCAACCTGGTGGCCAACGCCCGCGCGGACCAGCAGGGCGTCAGCGCCCGGGTGTACCGGGACGGCGTGTACGGTTTTGCCTCAGCCGCCGACCTGAACACCCAGGCCGCCAGGAAGGCGCTGGAGGCGGCGACGGACAACGCGCGCTTCCTGGAATCCCGGGTCAGTCCCGGGCGCGGCGCATTGCCCCAGATCGCGACGGGTTCCTTTCCCCGGCAGGAGGACTTTTCGGATCCGGAACAGAAACGCTACCTGGAGTTCATCTCGGCGCTGGACGCCTATATCTTCGGCAAGTACCCGGGACTGTCCAGCCGCACCGTCATCGCGACGGCGGACAGCATGGAAAAGCAGCTGCTCACCAGCGACGGCTATGCCGCGCACACCCTGGCGCCCCGCTCCTACGTGTACATCTTCCTCAACAGCCAGACGAAGGACGGCATGCCGGTGGAAGTCTTCAAGTCCGTCGGCGGCGCGGGCAGCTTTGATGCCCGCTTTACCGATCCGGCGGCCCTCTATCCTGAAATCGACCGGCTGCATGAGCACCTGATGAAGAAGCGGGAGGCGGTGTTTGCGGACGCGGGGCTGAAGACCTGCATCCTCTCCGGCGACCTGTCTGGCATCCTGGCGCACGAGGCCGTCGGGCACACGGTGGAGGCCGACCTGGTGCTGGGCGGCTCGGTCGCCGGGCCCAACCTGGGCAAGACGGTCGCCAGCCCCCTGGTGTCCATGACGGACTTCGCCCACACCGCCTTCGGCCAGACGGCGCCCCTGCCGGTCTACGTGGATGACGAGGGCGTGCTGGCGGAGGACGCGGAACTGATCCGCAACGGCGTGCTGACCGGCTTCATGGTCAACCGGGAAACCGGGCGGCATTTCAGCATGAAGCCCCGAGGCAACGCCCGCGCCTTCGCCTTTTCCGACGAGCCGCTCATCCGCATGCGCAACACCGCCGTGCATCCCGGCCCCCACAAGCTGCAGGAGATGATTGCGCAAACCGAGGACGGCTACTACCTGATGCACACCAACAACGGCCAGGCGGACACCACGGGGGAATTCATGTTCGGCGTGTCCCTGGGCTATGAGATCAAGGAAGGCCGCCTGGGCCGCGCCATCCACGACACGACGATTTCCGGCGTCGCCTTTGAGATGCTCAAGACCGTGGACATGGTTTCCGACACCCTCACCTGGTCTTCCTCCGGCTTTTGCGGGAAGAAGCAGCCGATGCCGGTGGGCACCGGCGGGCCGGAGCTGCGCTGCCAGGTCATGATAGGAGGCAGATGAAATGAGCCGCGAACTGGAGACCGCGCGCCTGGCGCTTCATACCCTGACCGGCCTGGGCGCCCAGGTGGCTTCCGCCCAGGCGCAGACCAGCCGGAAACAGGAGTTTACCATTGAGGGCGGCCGGTTCACCCTGCTGCGCACCACCCTGGACCATTCCCTGGCCCTGCAGGCCGTCATCGACCGGAAACGGGGCGTGGTCAGCGGCAACAGCTTTGAGGAAGTGGCCGTGCGCAAAGCCGCGGAGGACTGCGTTGCCTCCGCCCGCGCGGCCCAGGCCGACCCCGCGTGGGAATTGTCAAGGGAAGGCGGCGGCGCCTTCACGGACGGCGCGCCGGAAGCGGACCTGGAAAAGCTGTTTGAGCGCACGAAGGAACTGCTGGACGCCATTCACCGGGAGTTCCCCAAAATCGTCGTGGAACAGGTGGGCTCCGAGCACGTTTCCATTCGGGGCGCCTACCGCAACAGCCACGGCGTGCAGTATGAGACCCTGTCCGGCCGCTACGGGCTGAACCTGATATTTTCCGGCCACGAGGGGGAGCAGTCCTCTTCCTTCAACTTCACCGGCGTCCTCGCCGACAACCTGGACCAACCCTTCCTGGACCTGGGCGACCTGCGCCAGAGCCTTCTGGACGCGGAGAACCAGATTCACACGCAGCGCCCGGAGGGCAAGTACGAAGGCAGGGTCATCTTTACCCCCGCCTGCCTGGGCGGCATGCTGGGGGAGCTGCTGTCCAACTACGCGTCCGACGGCGTGCTGCTGGACGGCACCAGCCTGTGGAAGAACGCCCTGGGCACGAAGGTGGCGGACGAACGACTGACCCTCTCCGCCAGCCCCCGTGACCGCAGGGTGGTGTGCGGGGAACGCTTTACGCCCGAGGGCTTCCCTTCTGAGAACTATGACGTTATCCGGGACGGTGTGCTGAAACAGTTCATGCTATCCGCCTATGCCGCCAACAAGACCGGCAAAACCCGCGCGCCCAACCGCAGTTTCGCCCTGATCATGAAGCCGGGGGACACGCCCCTTGCCGCGCTCATTGCCGCCACCAAAAAGGGCCTGCTGGTCTCCCGCTACTCCGGCGGCGCGGCGGGTGCCAGCGGGGAGTTCTCCGGCGTGGCCAAGAATTCCTTCCTGATTGAGGACGGCAGGGTCGGCCCCGCGGTCAGCGAAACCATGATTTCCGGCAACCTTGCCGGCATGCTCAACCGGGTCGCCGGCATCTCCCGGGAGACGGTGGAGGACGGAACGGGCTCCCTGCCCTGGCTAGCGGTGGACGGGATTACGATTTCGGGGAAATAGCCCGGGAGAACAGGAGAACGGCGATGGCCAACCGCGGCGACCTCCTCCGAAAACTGAACCCGCGGAACTTCATTGAGTTTTCTTCGCCCGTGACGCTGGGGTTCGCGCTGGCCTCCCTGTTGGTGCTGGCGCTGCACCGCCTGACCGGCGGCGCCTCCACGCGGGCGCTGTTTGCCGTGTACCGCTCCCCGCTCTCCGAC
>JAPXQZ010000045.1:0-9633 GCA_033813835.1 Clostridia bacterium
CTTCATGATTGACCGGGGCTTCACCTACTACGTCCCCCCCTTCATGATCAGAAGCGAGGTAGTTACCGGCGTGATGAGCTTTGCTGAGATGGAAAACATGATGTACAAGATCGAGGGGGAGGATCTTTACCTGATCGGCACGAGCGAACACTCCATGATTGGCAAGTTCATCGACACCATCCTGCCCGGGGAAGAGCTGCCCCAGGCGCTGACCAGTTATTCCCCCTGTTTCCGCAAGGAAGTCGGGGCCCACGGCATCGAGGAGCGCGGCGTATACCGCATCCACCAGTTCGAGAAGCAGGAGATGGTGGTGGTATGCAAGCCGGAAGACAGCATGGACTGGTACAGGAAGATGTGGCAGAACACCGTGGACTTCTTCCGCACGCTGGACATCCCCGTGCGCACCCTGGCCTGCTGCACGGGCGACCTGGCGGACCTGAAGGTCATCAGCTGCGACGTGGAGGCCTGGTCTCCCCGGCAGCAGAAATATTTTGAGGTGGGCAGCTGCTCCAACCTCGGCGACGCCCAGGCGCGCCGGCTGCAAATCCGCGCCAAGGATGCGGACGGCAGGCGTTATTTCCCGCATACCCTCAACAACACCGTCGTCGCCCCGCCCCGGATGCTGATTGCCTTCCTGGAAAACAACCTGAACGCGGACGGGACCGTGCGTGTCCCCGAAGCGCTGCGGCCCTACATGGGCGGCAAGTCCTCCATTGGCTGACAGGCGGCAAAGCCGGATGGCGGCGCTGCCTTTTGAGGGTTTTTACCAAAGGCCACAGCTGCAGCGCTGGCTGGACGCGATGCCGCGGCGCTTCAGCTGCCGCGCCTTTTCCGCGCCGGCGGACCTGTCCCGGTACTCCGCGCTGGAATACGCCGCCGGGCGCGTTGCCCTGCCGGGCGTGCGCCTCGCGCTCTCGCAAAAGGGCGCCCGGGAGCTGGTCGTCAACCTGCCGTTGTTCCCCCGTTTCAAGGGCCTGCAGGCCTTCGCCGCCGTCCTCGTACAGGCGGGGCTGTCCTGGGGCCGGCTGCTCGCCGGCATGTCCGGGGAGGCGCTGGCGCTGGAAATGGCGTCCATGGGCCTGTCCGGCTGCTTCATGACCGGGAACTACCGCAGGGACGCCGTGCGCGGGCTGGTGCGAGACGGCGAGGAGATCGCAGCCGTCATCCCCATCGGCGTGCCGGAGGACCCGGAAGGCGCTCGCGCGCGGAAGCGCAAGCCACTGGCCGCCTTCTGCGCGGACGACCCCGCGAAATGGCCCCTCTGGGCATACAAGGCGGCGGAGGCGGTGCGCTCCGCCCCCTCGGCGATGAACCGCCAGCCCTGGCGCCTGGGTTATGCGGGCAACACGCTGAGCTTCGCCGGGAACCGGCTCGACAGCGTGGACAGCGGCATCGCCCTTTTGCACCTGGAATGCGCCGTGGGCAGCCATCCGCGGGCCTGGAACCTGGCGCGGGACGGAAAAACCTTCCTGCTGCGGATTGAGGAGACGGATGAGCCTGTTTGATTTTCCCCAGCCAAAAAACCGACCGCTGGCCGACCGGATGCGGCCCCGGAACCTGTCGGAATTCCTGGGGCAGGAACATCTGGTGGGCGAGGGTCGACTGCTGCGCCGCGCCATCGAGGCGGACCAGCTGACCAGCAGCATTTTCTACGGCCCGCCCGGCTCCGGAAAGACCACCCTGGCCTTCGTGGTCTCCCAGACCACCAAGGGGCACTTCGAGCGGCTCAACGCCGTCACCTCCGGGGTGGCCGAGGTGCGCGAGGTCATCAAGAGCGCCTCGGAGCGGCGGAAAATGTACGGCCAGCACACCTACCTGCTGCTGGACGAATGCCACCGCTGGAGCAAGGCACAGTCGGACTCCATCCTGCCGGCCATCGAGGAGGGTACCATCCGATTCATCGGCTCCACGACCGAAAATCCGATGGTCGCCATGACCCCGGCCATCGTGAGCCGCTGCCGGGTATTCCAGTTTTTCCGGCTCTCCGACCGGGACGTGCGCAAGGCGCTGGAACAGGCAATCATCGACCCGGAGCGCGGACTGGGCGCGATGAACGTGTCGGTGTCCGGGGAGGCGATCGACCACTGGGTGCGGGTCGCCGCGGGCGACGTGCGCACCGCCTTAAACGCCCTGGAGTTGGCCGCCCTGACCACGCCCACGGAAAAAGGCAGTATCCGGATTAGCCTGCAGATTGCCGAGGACAGCATCCAGAAGCCCATGATGCGGGTGGACGAGACGCTGTACTACGATATGCTGTCCGCCTTTTGCAAAAGCCTGCGCGGCTCGGATCCGGACGCGGCGCTGCTGTGGGCTTCCCGGCTGCTGTACGCCGGGTGCGATCCACGGTTGATCGTCAGGCGCCTCATCGCCCACGCCAGCGAGGACGTGGGGCTGGCCGACCCGCAGGCAATGGCGCAGGCCGTCGCCGCGGCGCAGGCGCTGGAGTTCGTCGGGCTGCCGGAGGCGCGTCTGAGCATCTCCCAGGCCATCGTGTACCTGTGCATGGCGCCCAAATCCAACAGCGTATACTTGGCGATGGCGAAAGCCCAGCAGGACGCGGAGATGGGTCAATTGGGCGAGGTGCCCCTGGCCCTCAGGGACACCCACTACCAGGGTTCCGCCCGCCTGGGCAACGGCGCGGGCTACCTCTACCCGCACGACTTCCCGGGGCACTGGGTCCGGCAGAACTATATGCCGGACGGCTTTGAGGATACCGTCTATTACCAGCCGGGCAGCCTGGGGTTTGAGGGAACCCTGGAGCGGAAAAAGGACGCAGATGGAAAAGAGTGAGCAGGTGCTGCGCTTCCTCGGGGAGCAGGGCATCGCGTACCGGCTCTTCACGCACGAGCCCAAGTGGACGATTGAGGACTGCCTGATGACCCCCGGGCTGGATCCCGCCCGCGCGACCGTGCCGCGCAACGCCTTCCTGTGCAACCGGCAGCAGACGGAATTCTTCCTGATGCTTCTTTCGCCGCGGCAGCCCTTCCGCACCGCCGTGGTCAGCAAGCTGCTGGGCGTATCCCGGCTCAGCTTCGCGCCGGAAGACGCGCTGCAAAGCCTGCTGGGCGTGACCGCCGGCGCAGTCAGCCCCCTGGGGCTGCTGTTCGACGAGGAGAAGCGGGTGCGCCTGGTGATAGACGGCGCGCTGTTGGCCTACGCATCGCTGTGGTTTCACCCCTGCGTGAACACGCAGTCTGTGGAGATGGCCACAAGAGACTTCCTGAACCGTTTCCTGCCCGCGCTGGGCCGCGACTGCGCCCTGCTTGACCTGCCGAAAGAAGGGGAAGCCTGATGGCCTACCATTTTTTTGCCTACCTGTCCCGGATGAAGCTGATCCGCCGCTGGGGCTTGATGCGCAACCTCATCCCCGAGAACGATATGGAACACGCCATGCAGGCCGCCATGATCGCCCACGCCCTGGCCATCCTGGGCAACACGCGCCACGGGAAGGACTACAACGCCGAACACGTGATGGCGCTGGCGCTTTTCCACGACATATCTGAAGTTATCACCGGCGACCTGCCGACCCCCGTCAAGCACAACAACCCGCAGATCAAGGCCGAGTACCACAAAATCGAGCGCATCGCCGTCCAGCGGCTCAAGCAGATGCTGCCGGAGGACCTGCAGGAAACCTACGACCCGCTCATCGCCCCGGCGCAGGATACCCCCGAATGGCGCCTGGTCAAGGCGGCGGACCGCATCTGCGGCTACATCAAGTGCCTCGAAGAAACCAAGGCCGGCAACAACGAGTTCCTGGAGGCGCGGGAAAGCATCCTGGCCACCCTGCACGCCGTGGACCTGCCGGAGGTCCAGGACTTCCTGCACGAATTCGTGCCCGGGTTCGGCATGAGCCTGGATCAGATTTCAAAGTAAGGCGAGGAACGGAAAACGTTGGGGGCGCTCTTAAAAGAGCGCCCCCAACCCCCTGAGAACTCCGTTTGATAAACAAGCCAAGTACGTTCTTGGCTGAAGCCAGTATACCGCTTAGGGCAGCTGGATTCCGGGTTCTTTGTCGTTACGCCGGAAAACCGTGAAGCGCCGCCCGATGACCTGCACCGGGCTGGCGCCGGTTCGGGCGCACAGTTCGTCGCTGGCTTCCCGCGCGGTCAGCGGCGCGTTCTGCTGCACGGCGCACTTGACGAGCTCCCGCGCCTGCAGCAGGTCGTAGGCCTCCTTCAGGGTGTTGGCGGTGATGCCGTCCTTGCCCACGTACAGGGTGGTTTCGAGGGGATTGGCCAGGGAGCGCAGGTAGGCGCGCTGTTTGCCCGTCAGTTCCATGGTGTTCCTTTCCGGCGGCAGCGCCGCCTCGGGGTCAGGTTGTAATCCAGTAGCGCTCAAAGGACGTCCCGTCGGGTTTTTCGCGGATATCCTCCGGCACCCCGCCCTGGGACAGGATGACCGCGTGGGACGCCGCGTTCCAGGTGCCGCAGGTGACCAGCAGCGGGTTGATGCCCAGTCGTCGGCATTCCAGAATGCCCAGGCGGAACTGCTCCTTGCCGTACCCCTTGCCCCGGTGGTCCGGGTGGATGGAATAGCCGACGTGGCCGCCGAACTGCAGCAAAAAATCATTGAGTGTGTGGCGGATATTAATCATCCCGACCAAGGCGCCGTCCCGCTCGCGCACGCACAGGAAAGTGCTGTCCGGCACCAGCCCCGCGGGGCAGGTTCCCGGCCGGGACTTGCGCTCCAGCAATTCCAGCCATTCAGGGACGGTCAGGTCATCCAGGCCGCCCACCCCGTTCATGCCGCCGTCCGCGTCCCGGCTCAGGCGTCGATATTCCAGAATTTGCCCTTCAAACGCAATCGTGGGCTTTACCAGCGTGAGTATCTCCCTCATCGTCTCCCTGTCATGCCGTCGTGCCGCTCGCTGAATACTTGAGTATTAAAGTCTTTTGGAGGGCCCGGGAGCCTTTTCTTCAGAAAAGGTTCCCGGATCTTTCCTCCCTGCAAACCCGCCTCAATCGACGAAGTCGAACTCCATCTCCCCCAGCCGCACGGTGTCGCCTTCCTGGGCGCCCAGCTCGCGCAGGCGGTCGATGATGCCGGAAGCCTTGAGCGTGCGGTGGAACCAGTTGAGGCTTTCGTAATCCTCGAAGTTGACCGCGTCCAGCAGGCTGTCCACGGAAGCGCCGGAGACCTCGTAAACGCCGTCCTTTTCCTTGCGGGCTTCCCAGCCGGTCAGCCGCTCCTGCGGCGCCCAGAGCTCCTCCCGGATGGGCTGGATTTCGGGCAGTTTGTCCAGCGCTGCCACGACCGCGTCCAGCAATTCCGGGATGCCCTCGCCGGTAGCCGCGGAAACGGGGAAGACCGGCCGGCCCCCCGCCGCCTGCACCAGTCCGTCCAGGTTTCCCCGGCTCTCGGGCAAATCCATCTTGTTGGCGACAACCAGCTGCGGGCGCTCGTCCAGGCCGCCGTAGCGGTGCAGTTCCTCGTTGACGGTACGGTAGTCCTCCGCCGGGTTGCGGCCCTCCTGGCCGGAGGCGTCCACCACGTGCAGCAGCAGCCGGGTGCGCTCCACGTGGCGCAGGAAGGAAAACCCCAGTCCCGCGCCCTCGCTGGCGCGCTCGATGAGGCCGGGGATATCGGCGATGGCGAAGCTTTTGCCCTTGTGCCAGGCGATGCCGAGGTTGGGCGTCAGGGTAGTGAAGGGATAGTCGGCGATTTTGGGGCGCGCAGCCGTGATGCGGGCCAGCAGGCTGCTCTTGCCCGCGTTGGGAAAGCCGACCAGGCCGACGTCGGCGATGGTACGCAGCTCCAGGATGAATTCGTGCCACTGGGTTTTGACGCCGGGCTTGGCGAAGTTGGGCGCCTGGCGGGTGGCGGTGGCAAAACGCGCGTTGCCGTGCCCACCCCGGCCGCCGTGAAGCAGAATATGGCGCTCGCCGTCCGAAAACATATCCGCGGCAACGCGGCCGGTTTCCTTTTCCCGGACCACCGTCCCCACAGGCACGCGGATGACCCTGTCTTCCCCCGCCTTGCCGGAGCGCTTCGCGCTGGAACCGGCGGCGCCGTTCTCCGCCTGGTACTTGGGCTGGTAGCGGAAGTCCATCAGGGTGTGCAGGTTGTGGTCGGCCTCCAGCACGATATCGCCGCCCCGGCCGCCGTCGCCGCCGTCGGGACCGCCGTTCAAGACGAATTTTTCCCGGTGGAAGGATACGGAGCCGTTCCCGCCGTCCCCCGCCTTCAGGCGGATGACCGCCCGGTCCACAAAACTGGCCATTTCCCCTCCTTCGCTCAGGTGTTCAGTATACCACGCCGCTCCCCGGAAAAAACCCCCGCGCGAAGGCGCGGGAGCTCCTCAGCGGATGCTGCCTCCGAATGCTCAGGGCTGCGCGGGCAGCATCAAGCCCTGGGCGACCAGCGCGGTCAGCGCGCCCTGGAGGGTACTTTGCACCTGCTCCCGGAGGCCCTGCATCTGCGCGGCGTTCAGGCCGTCCACCCGGGTCGCCCCGGCCGGGTCAATGGCCGGGATGTTCCAGGGCGGAGCGGTGTTGCCGGTGAAGTTTGCGGTGATCTGCGCCTGGGAGCTCTGGTCCGTCCAGGTGAGCCGGCCGGTGAAGTAGGTGGCGGAACGCGAGTTGAGACGGCTTTGCAGCTGCAGGGTGCCCTTGATGGACTGGGGCGCCGGGGCGCCGTCGCCCTGGGGCGTCACCAGGAGGGTGAACTCAAAGTCCCGGGTGGAGGCACCCGCCGCGTTGTCAACCGCCTCCGGAGAAGGCGCAAAGAGAAGGTTGAAGCCGTAAGCCCTGGAGGGCACTTCGCCCTCCGGCGCAGCCACGGTAAAGCCTTCCGTCCCCGCCTCCGGCTGGAAGGTCAGGGTGCCGGCGTAGCCGACTTCACCGCTGCCCGGGGCCGGTCCGCCGGCGAAGGACAGGGAGGTCATGGCGCCCGCCGCGTTGGCGGGGTTCCGGGGCGCGTGCTCAACAACAACGGTGGACTGCCCGCCGGTATCGTCGGCCAGGAAGGTGTAGCTGATCTGGCGGATGCCGCGCGCGCCGCCCATGGGCAGCAGCAGCCGGTTTTCCAGGATTTGGCCCTGGGCGTCCAGCAGGCGCTCGGATACCAGGCTGCCGGAGAGGGGCAGGCCGTCCAGCGCCTGAAAGAAGCCGTTGAGCATCCCGGGCTGGAGATAAGCCGCCGCCTGCCGCCCGTCCATCTCCTGGGAGAGCAGCGCCAGCAGCTCGGTATCGGCGTAGGCGTCCAGCAGCAGCTGTTTGATCTGGGCTTTGAGCTGCGGGGCAGGGACGGACACGGTCACACGGGTCTGCAGCCGGTTGTCCGCGCCGCGGACGGTTTCGGTCTGGGTGAAGGGCTGCAGCCACAAGGACAGCTTGACGGAATAGGCTTCCAGCTTCCGGGCGGCCGCGGCCTGCCAGGTGGACTCGGCGGTGCTGAGTTTGAACAGCAGCCCTTCGACCGGCGGCCAGACAGGATCCTGCCCGGTGATCAGCGCCAGCAGCACGCCGCCGTCCCGCGCGTCCAGGTAACGGATGCCGCCCAGGAGCGAGGAGGTCAACTGCTCAAACTGCGCGCCCTTGAGGTAGCGAACATCAGCCGCCTGCTTGCCGCCGCGCAGCAAAAGCACCTCCAGTTCCTCCAGCCCCTTGAGCGTGCCGACGCCGCGCAGGTATCGGAGCGTCAGCTCGCTGCCGGGGAGCAGGGCGTTGACGGACGCGTTGGCGGCGGTATCCAGCACGCTGAACGCGCCGCCGGTCTTTTCGAAGGTGACGGTGGCCTTCAGGCCGGAGCCGTCCTTGACCTGCTTGTAGATCTTCTCGTCCAGCGTGTACTCCGCCGCCAGCGCGGGCAGAGCCAGGGCCGTCACCAACGCGGCCAGCAGCCAGGCAATCCGTCGTTTCATGGCAATACCTCCGTCTCCAAGCGATCGCTTACCGTAAACTCGTTTTGCTGTGTCCCGGGCGGCGCTGCGCTGTCCCCCTCCGTCCGTTTGTCGCGCCCCAGATCGTGCAGGACCAGCAGGCGTTCCGGCAGGGGGAGGGCCAGCATGGCCTCCCGGATGAGGGGGGCTAGGGCGGCGCGCACCCGGGCGGCTTCCCGTTCCCCGATATCCGGCCCGGCCTGGCGCAGGTCCACCTCGACCAGGGCAAGCGGGACTGCCGGCGGATCGCCCCGGGCGGCGCGCAGAATCAGCGCCATCTCCCTTAGAAGCTCCCGGCCTTCAGACTGCCGTAGCAGCAGGGTTCCCGACAATACGCCGTTATCAAAGGCCAAGTCGGGTTTGGCTTCCAGCCGGATATCCTGTGCTTCTCCGCCCTTCCTCTGCGCCCGGGCTGTCAGGACGCCGGTCAGGCGCTCCGGGTTGGCTTCCTTTTGCAGCAACAGATCCACTTCGCCGGTCAGGTCCAGGCGCGCTTTTCCGGAAACGCGTTTCACACGCCAGTCCCCCTGGATTTTACCCGGCGGCGTCTTCAGGTTGAGGCGCGCCTCCAGGGTATCGCCGCCCTTCTGGGCGGGGAACTTCATGCTAAGGTACATCCCTCTCCCGGACCGCCCGCAGGTCAGGCTGAGCCGGCGAGTTTCGCCCGATATGCTGAAGGAGCCGGCCACCTGGAAGCCCAGGTCCGCACCGTTCCTGTCCAGCACCCGGCGGACAGTCAGCCCGCCCAGCGGCGCAACGGCCGCAGGATCAGGGATGATTTCTGCGCTGCCCAGAGCGTCAGCCAGGCGCGCGAGCGCGGGTTGCAGTTCCGGTGCGGCCGCCTGCCAGAACAGGGCGGTTTCATCAGCGTCCAGCGCGTAATCCAACCGGCTGGCGCCCCTGCCTGCGGCGCCCAGGGGGACGGAAACGCGCGAAGGCTTTTCATACGGCAAAAGGCGGGGCATTGCCGCGGCGGCAATCGCGTCCAAGGCCTCCAAAACACCACGAGAATCCGGAAACCGAGGTTGCGCGCCCAGCAGCGTCTCCCAGGGCGGGGTTTCGGCGCCGGACAGGTAGCGGGTCGCCGGCAGGGCGCCGGGCACCTCCAGCGTCAATTCCGCGCCGTGCGTCCCCTGGGCGAGAATCGCGGACAGCACGGTTTTTTCGCTGGCTGTCAACGTCAGAATGCCTTCCATTTCTGAAAGCCACAGGGACAGCTGCGCCGACCCCAGCCAGGCGTTCAGGGCGGCCAGCGTTACTTCGGAGACATCCGGCCAGGCGGATACACTCGCCGTTGCTGATAGCGAAAGCGGCTCCTCCTGCCCCAGCCAGGCTGAGAGGCCCGGCGCCCCGGGCAGCGGCTCCGCCAAGGCCCCAGCCGCCAGCAGCAGCGCCGCCAACAGGGCGCATAAGGCTCTCGTCAATCGGCGCACCGCTTCCCTCCCTTCACAATCCGGCCATACAACGGCCAGGCGCCGCGCTTTCATGCATCTGCGGATTCCCCGCCGTGCAGTGCCTGATACAGCGCCCGCGCGGCCGGCAGGCTCATGCCGGGCACCCCGGCCAGGCTGTCCACGTCCTGATCCATGACGCCCTTGACCGAGCGGAAAGCCGCCAGCAAGGCGCGCCGCCGCGCGGGGCCGATGCCCGGCACCTCCTCCAGCTGGGAGCGGATGGACGCCTTGCCGCGGAGCCCGCGGTGGTGGGTGACGGCAAAGCGATGCGCCTCGTCCCGCACGCGCTGGACCAGGTGC
>JAPXQZ010000046.1:0-9372 GCA_033813835.1 Clostridia bacterium
GTGTCCCATACCCTGCCCGGGGAGCTGTTCCCCGGGCTTGTTGTTGCCCTGCCCGGGAGACCGGCCCTTGAAACGACAGCGGCCCGGCCGGCGCCGGATGCAAGAATCCGTGCCGCCGGCGCGTTACATCGGTGCGCGGGGCCGGAAGGCGGCATCCGCCGCGCCATGCTGAAGCCGGCGGACGTGCCGGGATTCGGCCGCGGTTTTCGTTCCCCGCTGCCGCACGATCAAAAGGAGAAACGCATTCATGTGGATTTGCAGCCGCTGCCAGACGGCCAACAAGGACGGCTATACCCAGTGCGTGGAATGCTCCGCGCCGCGCAACGCGCGCCGGTTTGGCGCGGGGACGCCGGTCTCCGCGCCCAGCGTACAGACGGTGCCGCCGGAGCGGCGCATGCAGCCGCCCGCGGAACGGGAAGCGCCCCCGCCCCCGCGCCGGCAGCCGTCCTCCGGCGCTGACAGCCCGCCTTCCCCGCCCCCCCGCGCGCCCGGCGGCTTCGTGCGCCTCGCGGGCATTCTGCTGTCCGTCCTGCTGCCGCTTTGCGCCGCCCTGTTTTTCCTGATCCGGAAGGACGCGCTGCAGCCTTTCGTCAACAGCCTCTTCTTCAAGCCCGGCGACGCCATCCCGCCGGTGTTCGACATCCTGGCCTACGTGCTTTCCGCGCTCGTCGCAGTCCTGCTCGCCCTGCTGCCGGGACTGTCCCTGTGGTCCCTGGGGCGGATGGTGCGGGCGTTCCGGGGCCGATAGGAGTTCATCCGGGGGCAGCCTTGCGCAGGCAGGCTCCGGAGGGCGCAAAAAGGTTCTTCCCATCCCCTCCCGGCAAGGATACGCCCTTTGCCAACACCATTGAGAAACGGAAAACCGCCGCGTTTTCCCGCGGCGGCCACCGTAGATGCCGGAATCCGGTCAGCCTTCCTCGTCCTCCGCGCCGTCCTCTTCCTCGTCAAGCTCGTCCATGAACAGCTCGAACACCTCCTGCTCGATTTCGTCCGAATCGCAGGAAACGTAGGTGTCCTCGCCGTTTTCGTCCGCCTGAATCTTCAGGATGACGACCTCGCCCTCGTCCTCGTCCTCCGCGCCCTCTTCCTGGGGCGCCAGCAGCACGACGTAGCTTTCGCCCTTGTGCTCGATGGTGCTCAGGTACTCGAACTCCGTGGTGACCCCGTCCTCGTCCGTCAGTTCCACGATGTTGTTTTCCATTTCTTCCGGCGCTTCCTCCGGGGTCAGGCTGGCCTTGTCCTTGTTCATTCCCGTTCCTCCTGTATCTGCTGGACGGCCCTTCCGTCCTGGGTGGCTCGTCATTGCCCGCTGGATTGTACCCGCAGCGCGTCCAAGTGCCGCTGGAGAATCACCGCGGCGGCGGCCTGATCCACCTTTCGCCGGCGGGCCTCCGCCCCGGCGCCGCCATCCAGCAGCATTTCCTCCGCCTCCACGCTGGACAGGCGCTCGTCCTGGGTCAGGACCTTCACGCCCCTTTTCTCCAGCGCACCGCAGAAGCCCAGCGTTTCCTCCGCCTGCGCGCCCAGGCTGCCGTCCATGTCCCGGGGCAGCCCGACGACCGCGTATTCCGCGCCGTGCTCCCGCATCAGGCCAATCACCGCTATGGCGGTGGGCCCCCAGCCGCGGTGGGCCAGGGTGCAAAGCGGGGTTGCCAGGCGGCGTTCGGGATCGCTCAGCGCGACGCCGACGCGCCGGTCACCGTAATCGATGCCCATTAGGCGGCTCACCGCCGGCCCATAGCCCCCGAAAAGTAGAAGCGCACCAGCTCTTCCAGGATCTCGTCGCGCTGCAGCCGGCAAATCAGGCTGCGCGCGTTCTCATGGCTGGTGACGTAGGTCGGGTCGCCGGTCAGGACAAAGCCGGTGATCTGGGCGACGGGGTCGTAGCCCTTGGCCAGCAGGGCCTGGTACACGTGCTGAAGGATGCCCGCGGCGACGCTGTTTTCTTCCTGCAGCGGAACCATCCTGGTGGTGCCAAATCCCTCGGTCATGCGCATCCCCCCTTTTTTTGATTATACAGGAAGGCGGGAAAACATCAAGCAAGTATTTCGCTTTCCCCGGACGGATTCCGGCCCGCCGGGATGGTATACTGCACAGGAAGCGGACAAGGGAGGGACCCATGACCAGACGGCTGTATTTTGAGGACGCCTTCCTGCGCGCCTTCGATTCCGTAGTCGCGGGGCGGCGGGAGGATAAGGCGGGCGTGTGGCTGCGCCTGGAGGCGACGGCCTTTTACCCCGAGGGGGGCGGCCAGCCCTTTGACACCGGCGCGCTGGCCGGGCTGGGCGGAGAGTGCCGGGTGACAGAGGTTCAGCTGGATGACGGCGGGTGCATCTGGCACCGGGCGGAGCCAGCCCCCGGCGCGCGGCTGCCGGAAACCGGGGAAACCGTTTCAGGCCGGATCGACTGGATTCGCCGTTTCGACCATATGCAGCAACACACGGGCGAGCACATCCTGGCCAACTGCGTCTACAGGCTGGCCGGCGGTTTTACCCACGGGCTGCACATCGGACAGGAGGTCTCCAGCATCGACGTCACCCTGCCAGGGGGCGAAACGCGGTTGCCGGAGGAGAAGCTGGAGGAAATCGAAACGCTGGCCAACCGGCGGCTGGCGGAGGACGGGGAGGTCGTCTGCCGGATCCCGGACCCCGGGGAGCTGGCCGCCCTGCCGCTGCGCAAGGACCCGACGGTCCGGGAAGGCGTCCGCGTCTGCGCGGTGGGGGACTTCGAGATGGTCGCCTGCGGAGGCACGCACCTGCGCCACGCCGCGCAGGCGGGGATGATCAAGATCCTGTACGCCCAGCCCGCCCGGGGCAAGATGCGCATCTTCTTCCTGTGCGGCCTGCGGGCCGCCCGGCATTTCCAGGCCTGCCACCGCTCCCTCTCCCAGGTGGGCGCCTTGCTCAACGCCGGGGCGGAGCAGGCGCCGGAGCGCCTTGCCGCGCTGTTGGCGCAGCAGGGGGAAGCCCGGCGCGAACTGGCAGCCCTGCGCGGGCGCCTGGCGGAAGCCCTGGCGCCCGGCCTGATGGAGGCCGCGCGGCCCCTGCCGGACGGCGGGCTGCTGTTGGTGCACAGGCTGGAAAAGGATGACCTGGACCTGCTGGAGCCCCTCGCGAAGGCGCTCATCGCGCGGCCGGGGGCCGTCGCCCTGCTGTGCGCGCCGGACGCGGCCGGGGAGGCCTGCCTGTTCGCCCGCGCGGGGGATCGCGGAGAGGACATGCGGGAACTGCTGAAACGGACGGGCGCGAAGGGCGGCGGGCGGGCGGACTGGGCCCGGGGCGCGGCCATGGGTTCCGCGGACCTCGAAGGCGCGGCGGAAGCCGCGCGGTCCGCCGACGCGGGAGGAAATCCGGAAACGGCAAACAAAGACAATGCAATCCGCGGGCGTCACCTTGGTTGACAGGCCCGGGGCGGTTGAGTAGAATCCTGTATACAACTTTCCCGTCAAACAGGAACGCCGTCGCCCGCCGGGCGCCGCCCGGGAAAATCCCCATCACGAGCGCAATTGAAAGGAGAATCAACCATGAAAAGAACCTTGTCCCTGCTCCTGGCTGTCCTCCTGCTGCTGGGCAGCGCCGCGGCCCTGGCCGAAACAAAGATGTGGGGCATCACCACCGGCGGCACCGGCGGCACCTACTATCCCCTGGGCGGTGAAATCGCCGCGCTGTGGATGAAGCACATCCCCAACCTGGACATTTCCGTGCAGACCTCCGGCGGCTCCAAGGACAACATCCTGAAGATGAACAACAACGAGGCGGAGTTCGGCACGGTGCAAAACGACGTCATGTACTATGCCTACAACGGGGACAAGGACTTCTTCGGCGGCGAGGTCATCGACTCCTTCGTGGCCATCGGCGCCCTGTACCCGGAATTTGTACAGGTCGTGGTCGCGGCGGATTCCGACATCCAGACCATCGCCGACCTGAAGGGCAAGAACGTGTCCGTGGGCGCGGTGGGCTCCGGCGTATACTTCAACGCCGTGCAACTGCTGGGCGAAGCCGGGCTGAAGCTGGAGGACGTCAAGGCCCAGCACCTGAGCTTCGACGAGTCCGCCACCTCTTTCCAGAACCGCCAGCTGGACGCCTTCTTCGTCACCGCCGGCCTGCCCAACCCCGCCATCATGGACGTGGACAGCAAGCGCGATGTGCGCCTCATCGGCCTGACGGACGAGCAGATGGCGGCCCTGCAAGCCAAGTACAGCTTCTACGTGCCCGTCGTGGTGCCGGCCGGCTCCTACAAGGGCATCAAGGAAGACGTGACCGTGCCCGCCGTGGGCGCCGTGCTCATCTGCAGGAAGAACCTGCCCGAGGACGTCGTTTATGAGATGACCAAGGTGCTTTTTGAGAACACGGACGAGCTGACCCACGCCAAGAAGGTATTTATCAAGGCGGAGAACGCCGTCAAGGGCGTCCCCGTCCCCTTCCACCCCGGCGCGGAAAAATACTTCAAGGAAAAGGGCCTCCTGCCGTAACCCAAAAGACGCAGCCCCGGGCCCCAAAGCCCGGGGCTTTTTAGCCTGAAGGAAAAGGAGGTCAGCCGATGAGCGAACGGACGCCGGACCTGAAGACCGGCCAGCCGGCTCCGCCGGAAGGCGCGCCGGAGGAGTTTGAGCGCGTCGACCAGGGCGAAATCCAGCAGATCATGAGCAAGTTCGACCGGGAAAGCGCCTTCCGCACCCTGACGGGGCACCGGGGGCTCATCCTCTCGGTCATCCTGGTGTGCTTTTCCCTCCTGCAGCTATACAGCACCTGGTTTATCATCCCCAGCACGCACATGCGGCCGCTGCACCTGGGCATCGTCGTGATGCTGGCCTACTTCCTCTACCCCGCCCACCGCGGAGGCCCGAAGGATACCCTGCCCTGGTATGATGTGGCGCTGGGCCTCCTCGCGCTGGCGCTGTTCCTCTACCCGGTCCTCAACTTCAACCAGCTGGCGCGGCAGAACAGCTACCCGCTTTACCAGTACTGGATTGGCGGCGTCGCCATCCTGCTGTTGGCGGAGGCCTGCCGGCGGGTGGTGGGCCTGCCCATCGTCGTCGTCGCTTCAGCGTTCATCCTCATCGGCCTGTTCGGCCGCAGCATGCCGGGCTTCGCCGCTAACCGCGGCTTCAACATTCAGCAGGTCATCAAGCACCTGTACTTCACCCAGGAGGGCGTGTTCGGCGTGCCGGTGGGTGCCAGCTCCACCTTCATCTTCCTGTTCATCCTCTTTGGCGCCTTCCTGGAGAAGACCGGCGTGGGCGAGTTCTTCATTGACCTGTCCAACGCCATCGCGGGCAAGCAGCGCGGCGGCCCCGCCAAGGTGGCCGTCATCACCAGCGCGCTGGAGGGCACTGTGTCCGGCTCTTCCGTCGCCAACACCGTGGGCTCCGGCTCCTTCACCATCCCGATGATGAAGCGCCTGGGCTACCGGCCGGAGTTCGCCGCGGCGGTGGAAGCCGCCGCGTCCACCGGCGGGCAGATTATGCCGCCGGTCATGGGCGCCGCCGCCTTCCTGATGGCGGAGTCCGTTGGCGTACCCTATTCCACCGTGGTCAAGGCCGCGGTGATTCCGGCCATCCTGTACTTCGCCGGCATCTACATCGTCACCGACCTGGAGGCCAAGAAGCAGGGCCTGAAGGGCATGGAGAAGGACAAACTGCCCCGTCTGCTCACCGTCATGAAAGAACGGGGACACCTGCTGCTGCCGCTCATCGGCATCATCTACGTGCTGGGCGCCGGCTTCACCCCCTCCGTCGCCGCCCTCATCGGCATCGGCATCGCCGTGCTGGGAGGCTACCTGAAGACCTTTTCCCAGGCGCTTTTCGCAGCCGTGAAGGGACAGCCCGCGGGCCCCGCCCTCAAGGCAGGCCAGCACATGCGCCTGGAGCACTACCTGGAGGCACTGGAGTCCGGCGCGCGCAACATCCTCTCCGTCGCCCTGGCCTGCGGCGTGGCGGGCATCATCGCCGGCATGATTACCCTGACGGGCATCGGCATGAAGATGGGCACGGGGCTGACCAACCTGGCCGGGGGCAGCCTGCTGCTGATCCTGGTTTTCACGATGTTCTCCTCCATCCTCCTGGGCATGGGGGTGCCCACGACGGCCAACTACCTCATCACCTCCTCCATCATGGCGCCGGTGGTCACCCGGTCGCTGATGACCATCCTGCCGGGCACCTACGAGCCCCTGGCTGCCCTCGCCCCGCAGTACGCCGTCCTGCCCGCCCACCTGTTCACCTTCTATTTCGGCATCATCGCCGACATCACCCCGCCCGTCGCCCTGGCCGCGATGGCGGGCGCGGCCATCGCCAAGTCCAACCCCTTAAAGACGGGCATCGAGGCCACCCGCCTGGCGATCGCCGCCTTCCTGGTGCCCTACATCTTCGTATACAGCCCGCAGATGCTGATGCTCAACGCGCACTGGTATGAAATCGTCTTCATCGCCGTCACCGCGCTCATCGGCATGTTCGGCGTCAGCATGGCGCTGGAGAAATACTGGGAAAGCCGGCTCAACCTCCTCCAGCAGCTGTTGGCCCTGGCCGGCGGCCTGCTGCTCATCATCCCGGGGTGGGTGACGGACCTGATCGGTTTCGCCCTAATCGCCCTGGTCATCCTCTGGCAGCGGCTCCAGAACCCGAAAGGGAGAAAAGGCGCGGGGGCAAAGCCCGCCGCCTGAAAGAGCCCGGGACGATCCGTTCCGCTTCCTCCCCCTTCCGGCCCCGCGCGGGCCGGTTTTTTTTGCGGGAACTTTTTTGCCTTCGATGCGTCTAATGGGGTGCAAGGAGGTGGAACACCATGACACAGACCACGAAAAACACCCTGAGAACCCTGGCGGGCCTTGCGCTGGCCATCGTTTTGCTGCTGGGAACCGCCCTGCCCGCCGCGACAGCGCTGGAAACCAGCCTGGCACGCGAGCTGCGCAAAGGGGACAGCGGGGAGGACGTCCGGCAGCTGCAGCAGCGGCTGGCCGCCCTTGGGTACTTCAAGGGCACGGCTGACGGGAACTTCAACCCGGACACGGAAGCCGCGCTGATGGCCTTCCAGCGCCAGACCGGCCTTCTGGCCAGCGGAATCCTGGATGAAATCACCCGTGCGGCGCTCTTTTCCAAAGACGCACAGCCATACGCGCCCGCCCTGGACGCGGACGTGCTCCTGGAGCGCGCCGCGCCCTCCGGCGCCGTCGCCCCGTACGCGCTGCCCGGGATGCCGATGGAGCCGTTCAACACCAACGAGTACAACTTCTTCCGGGAAAACCGCTTCCTCTCCGTCCTGACCTCCCCCCTGTCCACCTTCGCGGCAGACGTGGACACCGCTTCCTACGCCCAGCTGCGCGCGATGCTCCTGCGTGGCGACAAGGTGCCCGTCGACAGCGTGCGGATTGAGGAAATGCTCAACTACTTCCATTACGCGTACGCCCAGCCCGGGGCGGGGGAACCCTTTGGCGTGACGATGGAGTTGGCCAAAACCCCCTGGAACGACCAGACGCTGCTGCTGCTCATCGGGATGCAGGCCGCGGAAATCAAGAAAGAGGAACGGCCGCCGCAGAACCTGGTGTTCCTGATCGACGTGTCCGGCAGCATGGACAGCCCGGACAAGCTGCCCCTGGTCAAGCGCGCCTTCCTGATGCTGCTGGACGAGCTGGCGCCCACCGACACCGTGAGCGTGGTCACCTACGCCTCCCGGGACGAGGTGGTGCTGGACGGCCGGCAGGCCAGCGAGAAGGTCGCCATCATGGAAGCCATCGAGAACCTGGCCGCGGGCGGCTCTACGGCCGGCGCCGCGGGCATCACCACCGCCTACGAGCTGGCCCGCCGGCATTTTGTGGAAGGCGGCAACAACCGCGTGCTGCTGGCCACCGACGGCGACCTGAACGTGGGCGTCAGCGACGAAGGCTCCCTGGCAAGGATGGTGGAGGAAAAAAAGCAGGGCGGCATCTTCCTGAGCGTGCTGGGCTTCGGCGACGGCAATTACAAGGACAACAAGCTGGAAGCCCTGGCCGACCGGGGCGACGGCAACTACAGCTACATCGACACCATCTACGAGGCCCGCAAGGCCCTGGTGACGGAAATCGGCGCCACCTTCTTCGCGGTCGCCAAGGACGTCAAGCTGCAGGTGGACTTCAACCCCGCCTTCCTGAAGGGCTACCGCCTCATCGGGTATGAAAACCGCGTGATGGCCGCAGAGGACTTTGCCGACGACACCAAGGACGGCGGAGAGCTGGGCAGCGGGCACCGCCTGACGGTGCTCTACGAGCTGGTGCCCAAGGACAGCGCCTTTGACATCGGGGAAGCCCAGAGCAAGTACCAGCAGCCGGCGCAGGCAGGCGGCACGGGAGACGAACTGCTCACCCTGTCCGTCCGCGCCAAAGCGCCCGACGGCGGGGAAAGCCGCCTGTACACCTACCCGCTCATGAACCGTGAGCCGGCTGAAATGGGGAAGAACCTGCGCTTCGCCGCCGCGGTCGCCGAAGTCGGAATGATGCTGCGGGACAGCGAATGGAAGGGCGGCGCGACCTATGCCTCCGCCCTGGACCTGCTGCGCGGGGACGCCGGCGTGCCGGGCGACCCCTACAAGGAGGAGTTCCTCTATCTGGTGACCCTGCTGGCGCGGGAGGCTGAATCCAAGTAATCCGATCACCGGGACCTGCGGGGCGTTTCCCGCGGCGGGAGGGGCGTACGCCCCTCCCGCCCGTTCTTCCCGGCGATATCCCGCGGCATTGAATGCGCTTGGGACAAATTCTGCCTTTACACCGGCCCGCGATTCCGGTAGTATCTCTCCTTGGAAAAAGCTGCGCGACGGAGGAAGGCATGAACAGCAACGTATTCATCTTCGGGCATCCCCTCATCCAGCACAAGGTGTCCCTGCTGCGGGACAAGAACACCTCCATGAAGGACTTCCGGGACCTGGTGGACGAGCTGTCCATGCTGATGGTCTACGAAATCACCAAGGACTTCCCGCTGGTGGAGGTGGAAATCGAGACGCCCATCGCCAGGACGAAAACGAAGATGCTCTCGGAGCGGAAGGTTGCCCTGGTGCCCATCCTCAGGGCCGGCATCGGCATGGTGCACGGCATCCAGCAGCTGCTGCCCAACGCGCGGGTCGGCCACATTGGGCTGTACCGGGACCACGACACCCAGCAGCCGGTGGAGTATTACTGCAAGCTGCCTAGCGACGTTGCCGACAGCACCGTCTTCGTGCTCGACCCCATGTTCGCCACCGGCGGCAGCATCCTGGCGGCGCTGGAAATCCTCAAGTCCCGCGGCTGCGAGGACGTGCGCCTGGTGTGCATCGTCGCCGCGCGCGCGGGCGTGGAGCGCGTCTCCCGCGCCTATCCGGACGTGAAAATCTACTGCGCGGCGTTTGACGAGGAGCTCAACGCCAACGCCTACAT
>JAPXQZ010000047.1:0-8510 GCA_033813835.1 Clostridia bacterium
GGAATACACGCCGTTCACCCAGACGCCCGTCCAGCCGTTTTGCAGGAACAGCCGATCAAACCGGGTCGGGGCGTCCCGGAGCGCGCCCGCGTACACCAGGACCGGATAAGGGGAATTGGGAAAGGGCGCGACCGCAGGGATATAGATGGTTTTCGCGTCGGGCATGCCGTCCTCCCTGTGCGCTTTTCCCCATTATACCGCTTGCCGGCCGCGGGTCAACGCCGGTGGCGGGTTGCCGGGCGGTCGGGCCGCCACTATACTGAAAACAAACCGGGAAAATGAAAGGCGGAAGGCGCGATGACAGACCTGCACCTGCACAGCCGGTATTCGGACGACGGGGAGTTCACCCCGGCGCAGTTGGCGCGGATGTGCGCGGAGAACGGCGTGACGACGATGTCGGTGACCGACCACAACTGCGCCCGCGCCAACCGGGAAGCCGCGCCGGCCGCGGGCGCGGCGGGCGTCCGCTATGTGACCGGCATCGAGATTGACTGCGTGTTTCAGGGGGCGGGCTTTCACGTGCTGGGCTACCACATCGACGCGGACAGCCCGGACTTCGTCTGGATTGAGGAAAACGTCGCCCGGCAGGGCGCAGGCGCGTCGGTGGCCATGCTGGAAAAAACGCAGGAGCTGGGCTTTCCGGTCACCGAAGGGGAGATGCGAGCGCTGTCCCGGGGACGGTACTGGGCGGACCTTTGGACCGGGGAAATGTTCGCCGAAGTTCTTCTGAAAAAGGAAGAACTGGCGGAGCACCCGCTCCTGGCACCGTACAGGTCGGGCGGAGCGCGGGGCGACAACCCCTATGTGAATTTCTACTGGGATTTCTTCGCCCAGGGAAAGCCCTGCCACGCGCAGGTCACGTATCCAACGATGGAGGGCGCGGTCAGCATCATCCACAAAAACGGCGGCGCCGCGGTGCTGGCGCATCCGGGCATGAGCCTGAAGGGGCGGGAAGCCCTGCTGGACGGCATCCTCCGCCTGGGGCTGGACGGCATCGAAGCCTACAGCAGCTACCATACCCCGGGGCAAGCCGCGGAATTTGAGCGCGTCGCCCGGGAGAACCGCCTGCTGGCCACCTGCGGCAGCGACTTCCACGGGAAGACCAAGCCCACCGTCCCTATCGGCGGCGCTGTGTTCGCGCCGGGGACGGACCGGGGACAGGCGGGGCGGGCGGCCGCGGATCCCCTCCTCGCCTGGCAGGCGCGGAAAAGGTAAGGCGCATTCATCGATGAAAGGCCGGGGCATCGCGCCGAGGCCTGTTTTTTTCGGATGTGCCGTATGGGCGGCGTCAGCCCGGGGCGCCCGTGCCCGGCGCCTCCAACCGTCCGGAGGGAATCGCGGCGGGTGGCGGCAGGCAGACCGTCCGCGCGCCCAGCAGCCGCACCTCCTCCGGGTCGTGGGTGACCATCAACAGAGTCCGACCGGCGTTCATACGTAAGATGACGCCGGCTGTCCGTCCCCGTGTTTCGGCATCCAGGCCTTTGAAGGGCTCGTCCAGCAGCAGCGCGTCGTACGCCGATACCAGCGCCCGCGCGATGGCCACCCGGCGCTTCATGCCGCCGCTGAAGGACGAAACGGGCTTATCGGCTTCGCCGGACAGCCCCAGCTGTGAAAGAAGCCCCGCAACTTCCGCTTCCCGGCGGCGGCCTGCGACGAAGCGCAGGTTGCCCTCCGCCGTCAGGTGCTCCAGCAGGCGGTCCTCCTGGAACACCGCGCTGAGCCGCCCGGGCGCCTCGACGCTGCCCTCGTCCGGCTTTTCCAAGCCCAGGACCAGGCGCAGCAACGTGGTTTTCCCGCTGCCGGAGGGACCCATCACGCAGACGGCGCCGCCGGGCGGGACCCGCAGGTCCACCCCCCGCAGCGCCCAGCGGCCATCGAAGCATTTGCCGGCCTGATGAAGCGCAATCCCGCTCACAGCCGCGCCAGCCTTCCCGTCAGCGCCCGCGCGCCGCGCCGGAGCAGGAAGGCCGCCAGCGCGTTGAGCAGCACGATGATGACCGTCCAAGCGAACAGGTCCGCGGTGTTGTAGTTGACCTTGACGCTGTAGAGCGCCTCGCCGATGGTGCCTCGCGGGATGCCGATGACCTCCGCCGCGACGCCGCCTTTGAAACACAGGCCCAGGGCCGTGAGGGCGCCGGAGCGCAGGTAGGGGAGCAACTGGGGAAGGTCCACGTACAACATCCGGCGGCCTGGTGGCGCCCCGAACACGCGGGCCATCTCCCCCAGCGCCCGGTCCCGCCGGTTCAGGCCCTCCAGGGTGTTCCCGAAGAGGACGGGAAAGCCGATGACGAAGCAGACGAAGGTTGACAGCCACCGCGAGGACACCAGCAGGATGGCCAGGATGGCGAAGCTGGCGACAGGAACCGCCCGGGCGGCCGACAGCAGGGGGGCCGCCAGCGCGCTGACGAAGGGAGAACGATGGCACAGGGCCGCCAGGCCCGCCCCCAGGGCGAAGGCGACCAGGAAGCCCAGCAGGATGCGGCCTGAAGAACGCAGGGCGATTCCATAGGTGTCGGGCCGGGACAGCAGGCGCGCGAGCGCCCGGAGCACGGAGAGGGGCGAGGCCAGCAGGAACTCGTGCCCGACCGCCATGGCCAGCAGCTGCCAGACCAGCAGCCACAGCAGGGCGGAGAGCGCCCGGTAAAAGGCCCGGCGGGCGTCAGGGGACAAAGTAGAAGGCGTCGTCAGGCGCCGCGCCGCCGACGGCATCCGGGTTCTGCGCGAACAGCATGGCGTAGAAGGTTTCCAGCTCCGCCTTCATCTCATCCCCCGTGACGAGCGTGATGCCGCAGAAGGGCAGCGCCTTCTCGGCGGGGCCGGCGTCCAGGATGCCGTAGCGCCCAACCAGCGCGGCCGCCTCCTTCACGTTCCCGTTGGCGAAGGCGGCGGAGGCGGCATAGGCGTCCAGGAAGCGGCGCACGTCTTCCCGGCGCGCGTCCAGCACCTCCCCGCGGGCGACGGTGACGCCGGTGATGAGCCGCCCCCGGCCCAGGTCCTCCCAGGCCCGGTTCAGGTCCAGGGCGACGCGAAGCGCCGGGTTTTTAGCCAGCGCCAGGGTGACGAAGGGCTGGGGCAGCATCGCCAGGCCCTCAGGGTCCACCAGCAGAGCCGCCAGCGCCTCGGCGTGCTCGGCCTTCCAGACGACCTCCACGCCCTCCACCCCCGCCTGCTGCAAGAGGTGGGACAGCACGTACTCCGGCGTGGACGCCTTGCCGCTGGCGTAGAGCCTGCGGCCGGCGAGGTCCTGCAGGCTGTTGACCGTCTCGCCGTTCTCCAGGACGTAGAGCACGCCCAGGATATTGATGCCCACAGCCTTGAGCGCTCCCTTCGTGTTCCGGTAGAGGACGGCCGCCAGACTCACGGGGATGCAGGCCAGGTCCAACTGCCCCTTCATCAGTTCCGGCAGCAGCGCGTCGGGGCTGGCATAGAGCGAAAAGGCGTAGTCATTCCCACCCTCGCTGTCCGCCATCAGCTTGACCAGCCCCATCGCCGTGGGACCCTTGAGCGCGCCCACGCGCAGGGGCGTGGCCTGGGCGGCCGCGCCGGCGGTGAGGAGGAGGGCGGCCAGGAGAAAGGCCAGTAATCTTTTCATGATGCTTCCTTTCGTGGAAAGGGCCGCGCGGCTGCGCGGCCCTGTGGGGCGGGGGCGTCAGTCTTCCTTGTTCCCCAGCCGCTCGTTGTACTTGCCCCGCGGGGTGTAGCGGGTATGGAGCAGCTCGTGGGACTTGTGGCTCAGCGGCTCCAGCAGGAAATCGGTGTACAGCTTCTTGATGGCGGGATTCTCGTGCGACTTGCGCAGCTTCTTGCCGCTGTCCACGTCGTAGAGCCCCTGGGCGCGGCTTCCCCAGGCGGTGCGCAGGGTGCTGCGCGGCTGGCCGCCGCCGGTCACGCAGCCGCCGGGGCAGCCCATGACCTCGATGAAGTGATAGCCGCCTTCGCCGCGGGCGACCTGTTCCATGAGCTCCTTCGCGCCCACGAAGCCGCTGGTCACCGCTACCTTCGCGGTAAATCCCTCCAGGAAGTCGTACTGGGGCAGGCAGTTCTCAAACTTGAACTCCGCCTTCTTGATGCGCTCGTGGCCTTTCTCGCTGGAGGCGTGCAGGTGCTCCAGCGGCATTTCCCGCCCGGTGACCAGCTCGTAGACGGTGCGCATCGCCGCTTCCATGACCCCGCCGGTGACGCCGAAGATGTCCGCGGCGCCGGTGGAGATGCCCAGGGGCAGGTCGAAGTCGCTGGGCTGGAGGTTTTCAAAGTCAATGCCGGCCTGGCGGATCATGCGGGCCAGCTCCCGCGTGGTCAGAACCGCGTCCACGTTGCGGTGGCCTTCGTTTTCCATCTCCGGCCGCTCGATCTCGAACTTCTTGGCCGTGCAGGGCATGATGGACACCACGTAGAGGCTCTTGGGATCCACGCCCAGCTTGTTCGCGTAGTAGGACTTGATGACGGCGCCCATCATCATGTGGGGGGACTTGCAGGTGGACAGGTTGGCCGTGTAGTCCGGGTAGAAATGCTCCAGGTACTTGATCCAGCCCGGGCTGCAGGAGGTAATCATCGGCAGCACACCCTTGCCGTGCTTGACGGCGGCCTTGGCGCGCTCCAGGAACTCCGTGCCTTCCTCCAGGATGGTCAGGTCGGCGGCGAAGTTGGTGTCGAAGATGTCGTCGAAGAGCATTTCCTTCAGCGCCGTGGCCAGCTTGCCCGTAACCGCCTGGCCTGCGGGCAGGCCGAACTCCTCGCCGATGCCCACGCGCACCGCGGGCGCGACCTGGACGACGACGCGCAAGGCGGGGTTGTTGATGGCGTCCCAGACCTTCTGGATGCTGCTGGTCTCGCTCAGGGCGTTGACCGGGCAGGCCGCCACGCACTGGCCGCAGTTGGTGCAGTCCATTTCCACGATGTTGAGCCCGGCGGCGGGCCCGATGACGGTGGAGAAGCCGCGCCCCTGCGCTTCCAGCACGCCGACGCCCTGCACGTGGCCGCATACGCTCACGCAGCGGCGGCACTGGATGCACTTGGTGGTGTCGCGGGTGATGGCGGGGGTGATCTCCACGCTGCCGGGAGACAGCTCCCCGCGGAAGCGGTGGCTGGTGATGCCCAGGGTGCGCGCGAGGGTCTGCAGCTCGCACTGCCCGGAACGCTCGCAGGCCAGGCAGTCCTGGGGATGGTCGGACAGCAGCAGCTCGCAGTTGATTTTCCGGGCCTGGCGCACCTTGGCGGTGTTGGTGCGGATCACCATGCCCTCCCTGACCTTGACCAGGCAGCTGGCGACCAGGGTTTTCATGCCCTCGACCTCGACCATGCACATCCGGCAGCCGCCGAACTGGTGGATGCCCTCCAGGTAGCAGAGGCTGGGGACGTAGATGTTGTAGTCCTGCGCCGCCTGCAGGATGGTCTGGCCTTCCTTCGCCTCGATGTCCTTGCCGTTGATGTTGACCCGGACGATGCCCGGCTTTGCTTTTTGCTGTTTCACGTTCACCTTTTCCATGGCTTACCTCCTGTCACATCTCAGGCAGCGGGTGGCCTCGGCGACCGCGTAGAGCTTCCGGTAGCCGCGGTTGACCTCGCGGAAGCCCTGGATGCGCGTCTCCGGAGCCAGTTCCTCCAGCGGGAAGCGGCCGTACTCGGCGCTGTCCTCGTCGGTGACCGCGGGGGGGATGTCGATCGCGCGGCCCTTGTTGAGCTTGCCGCTGCCGCCCAGGTACAGGTCGATGCTGCTGGCGGCCTTCTTGCCGTCGGCGATGGCGGCGATGGCGGTGTCCGGCCCGCGCGCGAGGTCGCCGCCGGCGAAGACGCCCTCGATGGAGGTCATCAGGTTGTGCTTGGAGGTGACCAGCGTGCCCCAGGCGGTCATCTCGACATCCTGCGCGGTGATGAAAGGAAAGTCCGCGTGCTGGGACACGGCCGGGATGACCATGTCGCAGTCGATGACGTACTCGCTCTGCCGAATTCGCTGGGGGCGCGGCCTGCCGTTGGCGTCATAGTCGTTGAGCTCCATCTTCTGGACCTCCAGACCCCGGACCCTGCCCTTGTCGTCGCCCAGCACCTGCATGGGCGAAGTCAGCGTGACGATCTCCACGCCTTCCTCCAGCGCCTCCTTGACTTCGCGGCGGTCGGCGGGCATGTCCTCCCGCTCCCGGCGGTAGATGACGGTGACCTTCTCCGCGCCCAGGCGCACGCAGCTGCGCGCCGCGTCCATGGCCGTGGAGCCGCCGCCGATGACCACCACCCGCTTGCCCACCTTGACCCGGCGGCCGGAGCGGATGTCCTTCAGGAAGGGCAGGCCGTGGTAAACCCCCTTGAGCCCTTCCCCGGGGATGCCCACCTCGTTGGGGAACTGGGTGCCGGTGGTCAGGTAGATGGCCTGGTAATTTTCCCGCAGGTAGTTGAAGGAGATGTTGCGCCCCACTTCGGTGTTCAGGTGGATGTGAACGCCTTCCTGCTCGATGAGCTTGATCTCATACTGCAGGATATCCTCCGGCAGCCGGTACTCGGGGATGCCGTAGGCCAGGGTGCCGCCCGCCTGGGCCTGGCTCTCGAACACGTCCACGGTGTAGCCCAGGCGCGCCAGGTAGTAGGCGCAGGTCAGCCCGGAGGGGCCGGCGCCCACGATGGCCACCTTCTTGTCGTTCATGGGGTACTTGATGTCGTCCACGTAGCTTTCCGCGTGGTTCATCGCGTAGTCGGCCACGAAGCGCTTCAGGTCGCAGATGGCCAACGCCTCGTCGCGGGAGGAGCGGCGGCACTTGTCCTCGCAGGGGTGGGTGCATACGCGGCCGCAGACCCCGGGGAAGGGGTTCTCCTGCCGGATGAGGTTGTAGGCGTCCACGAAGCGGCCGTTCTGGATGAGCGCCATGTAGCCCGGCACGTTGATGCCCGCGGGGCAGGCGTTCTGGCAGGGGGAGATGAACATGTTGGTGCACACCCCGGCCTCGCAGCGGTGCTCGCGGATGTGGTCCTCAAACTCGTGCAGGAAGAAGCGCAGGGTGGACAGCACCGGGTTGGGCGCGGTCTGCCCCAGGCCGCACATCGCGGTTTCCTTGATGTTGCCGGCCAGCTCGCCCAGCAGCAGCAGGTCTTCCTCCCGGCCTTCCCCGCGGGTGATGCGCTCCAGGATTTCCAGCATCCGCTTGGTGCCGATGCGGCAGGGCACGCACTTGCCGCAGGACTCGTCGCGGATGAAGTCCATGAAGAAGCGGGCGGTGTCCACCATGCAAGTGTCCTCGCTCATCACCACCAGGCCGCCGGAGCCCATGATGGCGCCCAGGGCGGTCAGCGCGTCGTATTCCAGCTGCGTGTTCAGGTTTTCCCGGGTGATGCAGCCGCCGGAAGGCCCGCCGATCTGCGCGGCTTTGAACCGGCCGCGCCGCGGGACGCCGCCGCCGATCTTGTACACCAGGTCGCCCAGGCTGTAGCCCATGGGCACCTCGGCCAGCCCAGAATAGCGGATATCCCCCGCCAGCGCGAACACCTTGGTGCCCTTGGATTTCTCGGTGCCGAAGGAGGCGAACCAGGCGCCGCCCTTCTGGATGATGGCGGGCACGTTGGCGAAGGTCTCCACGTTGTTGATGATGGTCGGGCAGCCGAACAGGCCGCTTTCGAAGGGGAAGGGCGGCTTCTGCGTCGGCTCGCCGCGCAGGCCCTCCACGGAGTGCATCAGGGCGGTTTCCTCACCGCAGACGAAGGCGCCGGCGCCGATCCTGATTTCCAGGTCGAAGTCAAAGCCGCTGCCCAGGATGTTTTTCCCCAGCAGCCCGGCCTCCCGCGCCTTGTCGATGGCGGCGCTCAGGCGCTCCACCGCGATGGGATACTCCGCGCGGATATAGACGTAGCCCTTCTGCGCGCCGATAGCCCAGGCGCCGATCTCCATGCCTTCGATGAGGCCGAAGGGATCCGACTCGATCAGGGAACGGTCCATGAAGGCGCCGGGGTCGCCCTCGTCGGCGTTGCAGATAATATATTTGTCGCCTTCGCGCGCCTTGTAGCCCGCCTCCCATTTCAGACCCGTGGGGAAGCCCCCGCCGCCGCGGCCCCGCAGGCCGGAAAGCTTGACCTCCTCGACGACCGCCTTGCGGTCCATGGAGAGCGCCTTGGCCAGCGCCTCGAAGCCGCCGTTGGCGACGGCGCTCTCCAGCGAGGCGTAGTCCACCTTGCCGCAGTTGCGCAGCGCGATCTTGACCTGCTCGGAAAAGAAGGGGATGTCCTTCATCAGGGGGATATGCCGCCCGGTCTTCTCCTCCAGGAAGGTGTACTCCTCCGGAATCTCACCCACGATGATGTGCCGGCCCAGGATGTCCCGCGCCATCTCCGGGGTGACCTTGACGTAGAGCACGCCCTCCGGCTCCACGTACATCAGGGGGCCCATGGAGCACATGCCCAGGCAGCCGGTGAAGGTCAGCTTGACCTTCTCCCCCAGTTTGTTCTCCTCGATAAACTGCAGCGCGGCGTCCCGGGACGCGATGCAGCCGGAGGACTGTCTCTTATACACATCTGACGCTGCCGACGACGGCACA
>JAPXQZ010000048.1:0-798 GCA_033813835.1 Clostridia bacterium
CCGCAGACCGTCACGTGGTAATTGGCCTTGGCGCGCTCGTCCCGGTAGGCTTTGGCAATGGCCGCAAGATCGGCCGTCGATTCTATCCGCATGCCCTCTCTCCCTTACTGGTACTTGGCCAGGATTTTCTCGATCTTGTCCGGGTTGACTTGCTGGTGGACGTCCTCGTCGATCATGACCACCGGCGCCAGGCCGCAGGCGCCCAGGCAGCGGGTGATGATGATGGAGAACTTGCCGTCCGGCGTGCGCTCCCCGACGGAGATGCCCAGCTCCTCCTCCAAGCGGTCCACGATGCGCTTGCCGCCGCGGACGTAGCAGGCGGTGCCCAGGCAAATCTTGATGGCGTGCCGCGCGCGTGGAATGGTGGAAAAGTAGGAGTAGAAGCTGACCACGCCGGAAACGTGGCTTAAGGTCTCCCCCATGCCCTCCGCGATGACGCGCTGCACCTCCAGGGGCAGGTAGCCGTAGATTTCCTGCGCCAGGTGCAACACGGCGATCAGGCAGCCGGGCTTGTCCCTGTAGGTCTTGATGACCGCCTGGATGGCCTCCAGTTTCTCCCGCTCCTCCGCCAAGTCATCCTGCAGGAGGTTGGCTTGCTTGGTGTCCGTCCCCATCTTGTCCTCCGTCTATTCGTGCTGGTACATCTGGTCCGGCGGTTTCCAGAACGGCCCGATTATAGGGCACCTCTAAAAACGTCAAATTTCCTTTAGCATATCATACCCCCCCGAAAAATCAAGGGGATTTTGCAAAAAAATGTATGAATTTATCGTAGAATCATCAAAATATCTGTCTTAAACA
>JAPXQZ010000049.1:0-6180 GCA_033813835.1 Clostridia bacterium
TTTGATGATTCTACGATAAATTCATACATTTTTTTGCAAAATCCCCTTGATTTTTCGGGGGGGTATGATATGCTAAAGGAAATTTGACGTTTTTAGAGGTGCCCTATACACATTTCGCTTGCCGAATCAACCGGCAGCACCGGAAGAGAACAAACAGTCTAGGGACTCCCTGCCAGCGTACGGCGCAAATCCCGGCAGCCGGGAACGCCGGATCCAAAACACGCCCGCGTACGAAATATCGGCCCGCGAAGAGGGCCGCGCGGAATTTGTCCCAGGGGAATCGCGCCCGCGCTTGAAGAGATGGATGAAATGGTATATACAATAGGATATCACAAGCGCCCGGAAGGGCGGGAAGGGGAATGCATGAAAACCAGGTATATCGTCGGACGCATGAACGTGGACAGGGGGGTCGAATCCGTCCTGGGCCGCCAGATTATCGATTCCCGCGGTTTTCCGACCACGGAGGCCGTCGTTACCCTCAACAACGGGGTATCCGGCGTGGCCGCCGCGCCCAGCGGGGCTTCGACCGGCCAGTTTGAGGCCCACGAGCTGCGCGACGGCGACAAGGCGCGTTACGCTGGCAAGGGCGTCAGCCAGGCCGTCGGACATATCAACAAGGAAATCGCCAAACTGGTCGCCGGCCGCGAATGGAAAAGCCAGGCGGCGCTGGACGAGGCGCTCATCGCGCTGGACGGCACAGCCAACAAGACCAAGCTGGGCGCCAACGCCATCCTGGCCGTATCCCTGGCCTACGCCAAGGCGCAGGCGCAAAGCGAGCAGCAGTCCCTGTTCCGCTCCCTGGGCGGCACCAAGGCGCAGACGCTGCCGGTGCCCATGATGAACATTTTGAACGGCGGCGCGCACGCGGCCAACAACCTGGACGTCCAGGAGTTCATGGTGATGCCGGTCGGCGCCAAGTCGTTCGAGGAAGGCCTGCGCTGGGGCGTGGAGGTTTACCAGTCCCTCAAGGCATTGCTGAAGGCCAAGAAACTGGCGACCGCCGTGGGCGACGAAGGCGGCTTCGCGCCGGACCTGAAGAGCGAGCGGGAGACGCTGGACCTGATTCTGGAAGCCATCAAAAAGGCCGGGTACGAGCCGGGCCGCGACGTGGCGCTGGCCATCGACGCCGCCGCCAGCGAGTGGAAGGCCGACAAGGGGTACCATCTGCCCAAGTCCGGCATCAAGTATACGACTGACCAGCTGATTGATTTCTGGGCTAAGCTGGCCGAGGACTATCCCATCGTATCCCTGGAGGACCCGCTGGACGAGGAAGACTGGGCCGGCTGGATCAAGCTGACCCGGCGCCTGGGCAGCAAGGTGCAGATCGTGGGCGACGACCTCTTCGTCACCAACGTCAGCCGCCTGCAGCGGGGCATCAAGGAAAAGGCTGCCAACGCCATCCTCATCAAGCTCAACCAGATCGGTTCCCTGACGGAGACCCTGGCCGCCATCCGGCTGGCGCACGAGAACGGCTTCAACACCGTCATCTCCCACCGCTCGGGCGAGACCGAGGACGTGACCATCGCCGACCTGGCCGTGGCCGTCAACGCCGGGCAGATCAAGACCGGAGCCCCCTGCCGCAGCGAGCGCGTCGCCAAGTACAACCAGCTGCTGCGCATCGAGCAGGAACTGGGAAAGAAGGCGAAGTACCCCGGCCGGGACGCCCTGACCCGAAAGAAATAAGGGAAGAGGTCCCGGGGCCGCCGCGTTCGCGGCGGCCTTTTTATGCGCGGAGGGGAACCATGCGGGAGCCTGTTGAGAAAAGGACCCCGATCCCCGAAAAACTTAATGACAGAGTATGGAAATCATCGGATATCCGGGACTGACCACAAAAGGGGATGAATTCACAATCAGGGCCCGTGGCGCTGCCCCGGACCTTCGTTTTCTTTACTGGTACGGGTTTCTGCCGACCGGGGCCAGGTAGGTCACAAATTCCTCTTCCCCGTCCAGGCCCAGCAGGGCGTCCGCCTTCGGCTGGCTGTAGTCGGCGATAGCGCAGGTGCCCAAGCCGACGGCGCCGCAGGCCAGGTACAGGTTCTGGCAGACGTGCCCGGCCTCAAAGGCGATGGCCTTGTGCGCCGCCTGGCCATAGCGCCACTCCGCGCGGGCAGGCAGCGCCGCCCAGAAGAAAACGGCGGGCGCCCTGGCGATGAAGGTCTGCCGATTGGTCGCCTCATCCACCCGATCCTTCAGGTTTGCAGGGCTGCCCAGGAAAACCACAGCATGTTCCAGCGGCAGGTAGCGCCACAGACCGGCCTCCAGGGTTTGCCCGCCCTTCGCGCCCGGCGCAGGCAGGGTGAGGGCCAGGTAGGTCTCCAGGCAGTGCCGGTTGCCGCCGGAGGGCACCGCGCGGAAGACGTTCTCCCCGGCGGTGCGGACGACGCCCGCGGTCATGGACAGCAGGAAGGATAGCTCCTCCGCCGTCAGCGGCTCCTCCGGGATGCGCCGCAGGCTGCGGCGCCCGGCGACCAGCCCATCCACTGTTCCTTTCGGGATGACAATGCCGCGCCATTCCGGGAGCGGCACGATGCGCTCCCCCTCCCCCGCCGGTTTTTCAAGGGGCGGCATCGGCACGCCCAGCAGGCGGGGGACCTGGGTGAAATCTGTTTTGTCGCGGATGTCGTTTTTCAGGAAGCCGCGCTGCCGCCTGAGGATGTCGTCAGGTTTCATGGCCTTCTCCTTTCGTATCCCACACGGGGGGTCGTCCGCCTCAGTGCCCGTTGCGCCAGACCGAGGGGTGGAACAGCGCCAGCAGGGGGATGAATTCCAGCCGCCCGGCCAGCATCATAAAGGTCAGCAGGTATTTGACGTGCGGGGAGAAGATGCCGAAGTTGCCCGCCGGGCCGACCAGGCTTAACCCGGGCCCGATGTTGGACAGACAGGAAGCGGTGGCGGAAAAGCAGGTCAGAAAGTCGTGGCCGTCGGTGGAGGCGACCAGGGTGCCGATGAACAGAAAGGAAATATAGATAAAGAAGAAGACCAGCACGCCCTTGAGCACGTCGGCCCCGACCGGCTTGCCGTCCAGCTTCAGCACGCGGATCCGGCGGGGGGATACCTCGTGCCCGACCTCGTGGGCGGCCGCCTTGCCCAGGATGACCACGCGAACCACCTTGATCCCCCCCGCCGTGGAGCCGGCGCTGGCGCCCACCAGCATCAGCAGCAGCAGGAGAATGTGGGAGAACTGCGGCCAGAGGGCGAAGTCCGTGGTCGCGTAACCTGTGGTCGACATGATGGAGGACACCTGGAAGCCCGCGTAGCGCAAGGCGGTCAAAAAGCTGCCAAAGCGGGGCAGGACGTTGAGCGCGATGACCAGGATAGAACCCAGCGCCAGCAGCAGGTAGGCGCGGAACTCCTCGCTGTGGAAGGACCTGCACCCTTCTCCTTTCAGCAGGCGGAAATAGAGGGTGAAGTTCGCGCCGAAAAGGAACATGAACACCATGATGATCATTTCCGCCCAGACGTTCCCGTAGGCGCCCACCGAGAGGTTCTTGTTGGAGAATCCGCCCGTGCCCGCGGTGCCCATCGCGTGGATGAGGGTGTCAAACAACGGCATGCCGGACAGCAGCAGCAGGAGGATGAGCGCCAGGGTCATCGCCGCGTAAATCGCGTACATCAGCCGGGCGGTGTCCGTCATCCGGGGCACCATTTTGCTGAAGGTCGGCCCGGGGCTTTCCGCGCGGGCCAGCTGGGAGCCCTTGCCGCCGAACTTTGGCATCACCGCCAGGGTCAGCACCAGCACTCCCATGCCCCCCACCCAGTGGGTAAAAGAGCGCCAGAAGAGGATGCCGTGGGGCAGGTGCTCGACCGCGGGCAGGACGGAAGCCCCGGTGGTGGTGAAACCGGACACCGTTTCAAACAGCGCGTCCCAGTAATACACGGTGGCGCCGGAAAGCATGAAGGGCAAAGCGCCGAAAGCGGACAGCAGCACCCACGCCAGGCCGACCGCGGCAAGCCCTTCCCGGGCGCACATGGCGTTCTTTTCCGGCCTGGACAGCGCCGTGAGCGGCAGCCCGGTCAGCAGAAGGATGCCGATGCTGTACAGGAAGCTGGGCGCGTCCCCTTCCCGGTAGTACAAAGAAACCGCGAGCGGAAGGAGCATCAGCCCCGCCTCCAGCAGCAGGAGCTTGCCCAGGAGGCTGAGGATAAGCCGGCGGTTCACGACTGCTCCGCCAGGATGTCGTCCAGGCGCTCCACACCCCCGCCCTTGACCATCACGATGACCCGGTCCCCCTCCCTGAGGGCGTCCCTGCCTGCGGGGATATAGACCTGCCCGTCGCGAACGATGACGGCGATCAGGGCGTCCGGGCGCAGGGACATCTCCATCAGCGGCGCGCCGATGACCCTGTCCCCCTGCCGAACGATAAACTCCAGCGCCTCGATCTCCCCGTCGATGATATGGTAGAGCCGCTCCACCGCGGCGGCCGCGTCCGCCGCGGAACGGGTGCGGACGGCGCGCAGGATGGTGTCGCCGGTGGATTGCTTGACGCTGACCACGCTGTCCAGGCCCAGGGAACCCAGCAGTTCCATATAGTTGTCCCGGCTGGTCTTGACGATGACCTTGCGCACGCCCAGGCGCTGGGCGTACAGCCCCGCCATGATGTTCTCCTCGTCCAGGCCGCTGAGGGTCACGAAAGCGTCGAAGGAGCCCAAGCCTTCATTGGAAAGCAGCTCCTGGTCGGTGCCGTCGCCCACGATGACCCGCGCCTGGGGCAGGGCCTCCGAAAACGCCAGCGCCACCTCCTCATCCAGCTCCACGACCGTCACATGGATATGCATCTTGAGGAGCATCTCCGCCAGGTAGTAGGCGATGCGCCCCGCGCCCATGACCATGACGTTCCTCACCCCAGAGGTGTTCTTTCCGATGGCCTTGAAGAAGGCCGTGATGGTCGGCACGTCCGAGGCGACGTAGACGTGGTCGTCCGCCTGCAGCACCAGGTCGCCCTTGGGGATGAGGGCTTCCTCCCCCCGCTGCACCGCGCAGAAGAGCACCCGCGGCAGCGCGGGCCGGCGGGCGTACAGTTCGCGGAGCGACTGTCCCGCCAGGGCGTCCCCAGACCCCAGGCGGAAATCCATCAGTTCCACCCGCCCGCGCGCGAAGGTCTCGATGCTGCCGGTAAACGGGTAGCGGAGAATCCGGCTGATTTCCTGCGCCAGGATGCGCTCGGGGTTGATGACGTAGTCAATCAGAAGCTCCTTCATCAGGAAGGGAAGGCTTTTGTGGTATTCCGGGTCGCGGATGCGCGCGATGGCGTGCTTCGCCCCCAACCGCTTGGCGGTCAGACAGGCGAGCATATTGATTTCGTCGGACACCGTGACGGCGATGACGATGTCGGCGTCCGGGGCCCCGGCTTCCCGCAGGGTATCCGCGTTGACACCGTTGCCCTTGACCGCCATCGCGTCCAGGGTTTCCATGCTGCGCTGCAGCGCGGCTTCGCTGCGGTCGACGAGGGTAACCTCGTGCCCCTCCAAGATGAGCTGACCCGCCAGGGAGTGCCCCACCTTGCCATCGCCGATGATCAGGATGCGCATCTGTCCCCCCGTATGATTGCGTTATCCGTCATTATAGCCACAGGGGCGCCAAAAGCAAACTGCGGCATCCCGTCACCCCTTTCTATCGGAATCCGCCATGCGGCAGCCGTTGAACGCCGCCAGCATCTCCAGCCGCCCGCGCAGCGCAGCGTCTCTTTTCCTGTCCGGTCGCAGGCCTTCCTCCCACCACAGGCCTTTCACCTCCATCACGCCCGCCTTCCGGTCACACACCGGCGCCACGCGGGCGACGAGCCGGTCCCCGTACAGCACGGGCAGGACATAAGCCCCGTACATCCGCTTGTGCGCGGGCGTATAGATTTCCCAGGTATATCGGAAGCCAAACAGCGCGAAAATCAGTTTCCGGTCCCACAGCAGGCTGTCCAGGGGCGCGAGCAGCGCGCAGCGCGGCGGGTCGTCCGCCAGGCGCGCTTCCTCCAGCGTGCCCAGGTCCTCCCGGGCCATATACAGCGGATCCTGGATGCCCTCCACCGCCAACTTGACCAGCTTCCCCTCATAGGCCAGGCGCTCGAACACCTTCTGCCGCGGCGCCGAATCCGGCCAGCGGATGCCCAGCCAGGCGTCCGAGGGCCGGTTCCAGATCAGGCCGACCGCGCGCACCCGCCGCAGGTAGCGCCAGGCGTAATGATCTTC
>JAPXQZ010000049.1:6190-9342 GCA_033813835.1 Clostridia bacterium
ATGATCTTCATCAAGGGGCAGGGGCTCCGGGGCCTCCCGCAATGCCCGGGGCAGGCAGTTCTCCGCCAGGCCGTAGGTCTTGACGGTTCCCTGTTTGCTGAAAACGCACAGGTCGCCGGCAAAGTACATCCGTTCCAGCGCGGCCCTGGCCAGGGTGGCGCGGCTCCAGTACCACTCCACTGACCCGTCCAGACCCAGCTGCCGCGCGCTCATCGGGCCCCTTTCCCGGATGACCGAAAGCACCCGGTCCCGCACGGCCGCGATTTCCGTTTCCCCGCGCTCCCCGGTCCCGTAGTAAGCCCGCTCCCGCCTGAAATAGGGCCAGTCCTCCACGGGATATATCGACAGGTTCTTGTCGAAATGGTCCACCAGACTGCGTTCCCGATACAGCAGCGTTTCCAGCCACTCCGGCCGGTAGCCCAGTACCCGCGCGTGAAAAACCAGTTCCGGGCTGCGGCCGCAGACGTCCACCGGATCGAACTGCACGCAGCCTGCCTGACGCACGAAAGCCAATACGCCTCCAGGGCCATGGAAACGGGGCGGTCCCATCAGCCCGTGATGCCGCAGCAGGAAGCGGCGCGCCTCCGCGAGGCTCAGTCGCAGCATCCGGAAACCCTCCCGCTCTCCCCGCTGTATTTCACGCCGCCATCATAGCACGCCGGGGCCGAAGGCGACAAAAGATTGTCATTTGATACCCGGGCCGTTATAATGGCTTCATCGCGAAGGGACGAAGGAGGGGCGAATGTACAAACTGCTGCTGGTCACCACCCGCGAGGACGACAGGGCGGCTTTCGCCGGCGTTCCCGAGCTGCACCGGCTGATGTTTGAGCCCGTGACCTTCCGGAACACGCCGCAGGAGGCCCTTTCCTTCCTCAGCCGCACCGGCGCGGACGCCGTCGGCGTCGGCCTGGACGGCGCGGAGTACCGCGATTTGACGGAGGCGCTGGACGCCCGGCACCCCTTCCTGCCCGTCTTCCGCACCCACAAGCGCGGGGACGAGCTGCGGGCGGAGCTCAGCCGGATTCGCGAATACCTGGACGTGCTGCGCGGTGACTACAGCGATTACGACAGCGACGAGGAGATGACCGTCGCCCGGCTGCGCAATGAAATCCTCCACCGCCTGCTGGAGGAGCGCGTGCAGACGGCGGACGAACTGGCCTGCCGGCTGCTGCTAGCCCGCTCGCCGCTGAAGCCGGAATACCCGGCTTTCCTGTTTGAGTTTGAACTGCCCGAGGGCACGCGTTACCTGGAGCACCGCTGGCACCACGGTTTTGACCGGCTAGACCTGGCGTTGCGCGCCAACTTCTTCGGGCGCATCCTGGAGCCGATGGTCATCGGCGCCGCCCTCATCAGCGCCGACCGCCTGCGCGTCGTCGCCTGCGCGACGGAGCCGCTGGACGAGCGGCAGATAGACCTGCTCTCCGGCACGGTGCAGGAGCAGGTGCTGGCCACCGCCAACCGGGTCAAGAACTATATGGACCTGGAGCTGGTCTGCGCCAGCTTCCGCGTGCTGGACCGGCTGGACAGCCTGGTGCCGCCGCCGCGTTCCTAAGGAAAGAACGGCCGCAAGGCCGCGGTTTTACGGATTCCCCAATCGTAAGGAGGCAAATGCCATGAGTTTCTTCAAGAAAATCATCAACAGCCAATTGGTGGACGTCATCGAGTGGACCGACTCCAGCGCCAACACCATGGTGCACCGCTATGAGTCTGGCGGCAAGGAAATCATGATGGGCGCGCAGTTGACCGTCCGGGAGAGCCAGGTGGCCGTCTTTGTCAACGAAGGCCGCATCGCCGACGTGTTCCAGCCCGGCCGCTATGAGCTGAGCACCCAGAACATGCCCATCATGACCGCGTTGAAGAGCTGGAAGTACGGCTTCAAGTCCCCCTTCCAGGCAGAGGTATACTTCGTCAACACCAAGCAGTTCCTGGACCTCAAGTGGGGCACCAGCAACCCGGTGATGATGCGGGACGCCGAGTTTGGCATGGTCCGGCTGCGCGCGTTCGGCATCTACTCCTTCCGTGTGCAGGACCCGGCGGTTTTCCTCAAGGAGGTCTTCGGCACCACCGAGATGATGACCGTGGAAGGCGTCGAAGGACAAATCAAGCGCACCATCGTGTCCGCCCTCTCCGACATCATCGCCCAGAGCAAGATTCCCGCCCTCGACCTGGCGGCCAACTACGAGGAGCTGGGCCAGTTTGCCCTCAACGCGCTGGCGCCCCGCTTCCTGAACCTGGGCCTGAAGCTGGAGAGTTTTGTGGTGGAGAACATCAGCCTGCCCCAGGAAGTCGAGCAGGCCATGGATCGCCGCACCAGCATGGGCGTGGTGGGCGACCTGAACAAATACACCCAGTACCAGACCGCCGAAGCCATCCGTGATGCCGCACAGAACGAGGGCGGCGCCGCCGGCATGGGCGCGGGGCTGGGCGCCGGGATGGCCATGGGCCAGGTGCTGCAGGGCGCCTTCCAGGGCGCGAAAGCGAACGGCACCGCCCAGCCCCAGGCGCAGTCCATGCCCTGCGTTTCCTGCGGGGCGCTGATTCCCGCCGGCAGCAAGTTCTGCCCCGCATGCGGCGCCAGCCAGGCCGGCTCAGCCTGCAAGGACTGCGGCAAGCCCCTCGCCCCGGGCGCGAAATTCTGCCCGGAGTGCGGCGCGAAGCAGTAAGCCGTTCCTCGCCGGCAGCGGTCATCCGCTGCCGGTTTTTTCTGGCGGCAAGCCGCCGATGACCAAGAAAACGAGGTTCCCATGCGTTCAAAATTCAAGGGCGTCCGCCTGGTAGGCGATTACCATATCCCCTACCGCGAAGCCGCCGCCTATGAGCGGCGTGTCGAGCGATGCCGCGGGGCGGCTCTTTCCGCCATGCGCGCTTTTTGCCCCTACGCCCTGCCCCAGTGGAAGGGCGGCCAGGACGGAGAAGCCGTAACGGGCCTGGACCGCAAGGGCGAGCTCATCGCCCTGATTCATCTGGACAGCGAGGGCATGGACCTGATTGAGCGGGACCAGCGCGATGGCAGCCTGGTCCAGGCGTTGAAAGATTATAGGGCATCTCTAAAAACCTCATGCAATATTCGCCCAAATATGATATAATATACCTATGAAACAGATAAATTTTTTTGCCGAAGATAATCGCCTTGACAGGCTCAGTAAAATGGG
>JAPXQZ010000050.1:0-9315 GCA_033813835.1 Clostridia bacterium
CACCGGCAGGAACCCTTCCAGGGGAACCGGTTCCATTGGCAGTTCGGCGGCACCCGTGCCGATTATTTGGGCAAGCAGCATCACACACAGGAATACTGCAAAGGATTTTTGCCTGGTCATTCTAGGCTCCTCCTGCTTTGTGTTGTTTCGTTTGGCGCGGAGCCGGGAGCTCGCAAAATACCAGGTGGGGCTTGACGCCGGCGTTGCCGCAATGAATAAATTATTCCGATTTGATATTGACTTTATCGCAGTATATTCCAGAGACCTGCAATAATCAACGGGAAACTTTGCATTCAGCACAGGACGCGGCACTCTTTTTGCACATCGGTAGGAGAAGCGGGAGCCCTGTGCTATAATTTAACATTGAAATCCGCTTCTGGAGGCTGGCTTGTTCCGACTGATGACATGGGCTCCGCGCGTGCTTTCGGGACCGGAAATCGACCTCCGCCTGCGGGAGCGCGGCGGACCGGACATGGGCTGTGGCGCGGAGGGAAGCTACACCTTTGATATCTGTCCCAAAGGCGGTCGCGGGTACCTAGGTTACGTCAGCATCCGGCTGGGGGAAAGCCCGGAGCTGTATTACCTGGGTCACGTCGGTTACCGGGTCGAGGAAGAAAACCGCGGCCACGGCTATGCCGGCAAGGCGGTCCGTCAGCTGGTGCCGTTCATGCGCGGCCTGGGTTTTCAGACGGTAGTCATTACCACCGACACGGGCAACCTGCCCTCGCGACGCACCTGCCTGCGGCTGGGTTGCGAACTGGAGCGGGTGGCGAAGGTACCGGAGCGGTATCGGCCCCTTTGCATGATGTCCACGGAGAAATGCCGTTATATCCTGAGAATGGATGCGGAGGAAGGGGAAAAGGGTTTTGCAGATCCTGGTTGACGGGCTCCGCTCCCATGCCGAGGTCCTGGGCGGTGGGGAACCGCTGCTTCTGCTGCATGGCTGGGGGCCTTCCTCAGTCACCCTGGAAAAACACCTGCTGCCCCTGGGGCAGACGCTGTCTGCACAACACCGGGTTTATATGTTGGAGTTTCCCGGGCACGGGATATCCCACCCGCCCTCTGGGGACTGGGGCGTAGCGGAGTATGCGGAGTGGACCATCAAGGCGATGGATGCGCTCGCTATTTCACAGGCGGCTGTCGTCGCCCATTCCTTCGGCGGACGGATTGCGCTACACCTAGCCGCGAACGTCCCGCACCGCTTGACCCGCCTGGTGCTGACCGGTTGCGCCGGCCTCAAGCCAAAGAGAACCTTTGAAAGCTGGGTTCGCGCCCGCCTGTTCAAAGCCGGGCGGCTGGGGCTGAAGGCGGCGGGGATGCTGCCGCCCTTCCAAAAAGGCGCGGCTGAGTGGACGCGCAGGCTGCGGGAAGAACTGGCCTCCGCTGACTACCTGGCAACGCCCGAAGCCATGCGGGGCAGTTTCAGCCGCGTGGTCAGCCAGGACGCGCGTCCGCTCCTTTCCCGAATCCGGCAGCCCGTTCTGCTCGTCTGGGGCGAAAAGGATACCGCCACGCCGCTGTGGATGGGGGAGGCGCTTTTCAAAGGCCTTCCCGACGCGCGGCTCTTGGTCTACGAGGCGGACGACCACTGGGCTTACCGCAACCAGCTTTCCCGCTTCGCCAATGCGGTGGATGCTTTCTTGCAGGAGGGAATGGAGGAATGAACGCGCTGGCGAGGCTCCTCCACCTGTTGCTGTGGTTCTCCCCTGCCCTCGCCATGCTGCCGGCTGCCCGGCAGCTGCTGCAGTTTTACCAGCTGAGCAGCTACCAGGCGGGCGGCTACCTCCGCGCCTTACGGAGGATGCCGGTCCGGGCGTTCTGGCCCGGGCTCACGCTGTGCGCCTGCTCCCTTCTGCTCCAGTTCCTGGCTTCCCTGTGCCTCTCCTGGCCGCCGGTGCCGGCCGCGCTGGCGTTTCTTCTGTTTTCCCTTCTCATTCTGCTGTCCGGATTTGTCATCGGGATGGCTGCCTACCGGGAAAAAAGGGCAAAGACGCCCCTGGTGAAAACAGCCCGGGTCAAAAGGCTTTCTGCCACGCTGGCGCTGGTGGGCTTTCTGGTTTGTCTGGCGCTGCTGCGCCTTCTGCCTGCGATGGGTTTGTCCGCGTTGGTCCCGGCGCTGCTGCCGCTGTGGCTGCTGCTGGCCGGCCTTTTGACATGGCCGGTTGAGAAATTGGTGCAGGCGGCCTACCTGAGGGACGCGCGAAACATTTTGGAGACCGCGAAGCGTGGCGGGCTCACGGCCATCGGAGTCACCGGCTCCTACGGCAAGACGACGGTGAAAAACATCCTGGCCGCCATGCTGTCCCAGAAGGCTCCTACGCTGGCTTCCCCCGCAAGCTTCAATACGCCCATGGGCCTTTCCCGCTGCATCCGGGAGGAGCTGGGGCAGCAGCACCTCTTCTTCGTCGCCGAAATGGGCGCCCGCCACCTGCAGGACATCCGCGTGCTGTGCCGCTTTATCCGGCCTTCTGCTGGCATTCTTGCTTCCATCGGCCCCCAGCACCTGGAAACCATGGGCACGATTCAACGTGTGCGCGACACCAAGTTCGACCTGATTAAAAGCCTGCCGGAAGACGGTTTCGCCGTGTTCGGAGACGATGGAAAGTTCGTGACCGCGTGCTACGAGCAATGCAGGGTTGCCAAGGCGCTGGCCGGCGGCCCCGGCTCCGACGCCTGGGCGGAGGGGGTGGAGCTGTCCCCGGAGGGCACCCGGTTCACCCTGTGCCTGAAAACAGGGGAGCGCCTCTTTTGCCAGACCCGCCTGGTTGGCGAGCACAATGTGAAAAACATCCTCCTGGCGGCGCTCATGGCGCGGCGTTTTGGCGTCAGCCCCGGCCAGATTCAGCGCGCCGTGGAGGAGGTCAGCCCGCCGCCTTCCCGCCTTCAGTCCTCTCTGCATACAGCCGGATTCATGGTCATCAATAATGGTTTCAATTCCAACCCGGACTCCAGCCGCAAGGCGCTGGAAGTGCTGTCCGCCCACCCGGGGCGCCGGGTCGTGGTGACCCCCGGCTTCATTGAGCTGGGCCGCCTGGAGTCGGCATCCAACCGCCGCCTGGGCAACGATATCGCGGCAGCCGCGCAGGAGGCGGTGCTCATCGGGGAAAAACGTACCCGGCCCATTCGGGAAGGTCTGCTCGAAAGCGGCATGCCCCCGGAAAACATCCACGTTTTCCCCTCCCTGGAGATTGCCAACCGCTTCATCCACGCGGCCTACGGGCCCGGCGACGTAGTCCTGTACGAAAACGACCTGCCCGACCACTATGCCTGAAGGGAGGATGGATATGCCGGGGAAAATCACCCTGGGCGTCATTTACGGCAGCCGCAGCTGCGAACACGAAGTGTCGATTATCAGCGCGCTGCAACTGGCCGCCATGGCGGATCCCTTCCGCTACGAGGTCGTCCCGGTCTACGTGTCCAAAAAGGGCGAGTGGTTCATCGGCGGCGCGCTGTGGAAATTGCAAACCTACCTGGACTTTGACCCCCGGAAAAGCGGGCTGACCCGCGTGTTTCCAGACCTGACCGCGCGTTCTCGCGCCCTGATGGCCTTCCGCCGGGGGCGTCCCTTCGGCGGGGAAACGCGCTACGCCGCGGTCCGGCTGGATTGCGCGATTCCGGTTCTGCACGGCCTGCACGGGGAAGACGGCACCATCCAGGGGATGCTGGAGTTGATGGAGGTGCCCTACGCCACCACCGGTGTCGCCGGCAGCGCGGCGGGTATGGACAAAATCATCATGAAACGCCTTTTCCGCGGTTACGGGTTCCCGGTTTTGCCGGACGCCGCCGTGCTGCGCGACGCCTATGAGGAGGATTCGGGAACCGCCATCGCCTCTGTGGAGCGGACACTGCCGTATCCCGTGTTCGTCAAGCCCGCCAACCTCGGCTCCTCCATCGGCGTCAGCCGGGCGGACAACCGCGGCCAGCTGAAGGACGCGCTGGACCTGGCATTCACGCTGGACCGGAGGGTGCTGGTGGAGCAGGGGCTGGACGATCCCATGGAGGTCAACTGTTCCGTCATGGGCTTTGGCAGCCGGGCGGAGCCTTCGGTGGTGGAGCAGCCCGTGCGCGCGGGGAATTTGCTGGATTTCAAGACCAAATACCTGGCCGGCTCGAATGAAGCGGGCATGGCGTCGCTCACCCGCGTCATCCCCGCGCGGATTTCGGAGGAGATGACCCGTAGGGTGCAGCGCCTCGCGGCAGATATTTTCAAAGCCCTGGATTGCAAGGGCGTGGTGCGGGTAGATTTTATGATATCCGCGGCGGACGGCGCGCTGTATGTCACGGAAATCAACACCATCCCCGGTTCCATGGCGTTCTACCTTTGGGAGAAGACCGGGGAGGGGCTGCGCTACCGCGGGCTCATCGATCGGCTGGTGGAGGAGGCGTTCCACGCGCAGGCAGAGAAGGAACGCAACACCGTTTCCTTCCAGTCGGACATCATTTCTTCCGCCATCCGCCGCGGACAATCCGGCGCCAAAGGCGCAAAAGGGTAAAGGAGGGTTCCAGTGGCAAACGCCTACGTCGTTCGTGTGCTGTCCGAGTTGGAAGCGCGTTATTCCAGCGAGCCGGAGTTTCTGCAGGCCGCGCGCGAGATGCTCGTCAGCCTGTCCCCGGTGTTTGACCAGCATCCGGAGTACGAGCGCGCCGGGCTGCTGGAGCGGTTTGTGGAGCCGGAGCGCGTCCTCATCTTCCGCGTGCCGTGGGTGGACGACGCTGGCCGGGCGCACGTCAACCGCGCCTACCGGGTGCAGTTCAACTCCGCCATCGGCCCCTACAAGGGCGGCCTGCGCTTCCATCCATCCGTAACCCTGGGCATCCTCAAATTCCTAGCACTGGAGCAGACCCTGAAAAACAGCCTGACCGGCATGCCGCTGGGCGGCGGCAAGGGCGGCAGCGACTTTGATCCCAAGGGCAAGTCCGACCTCGAGGTCATGCGCTTCTGCCAGAGCATGATGAACGAGCTGTACCGCCATATCGGCGCGGACACCGACGTGCCTGCGGGCGACGTAGGCGTCGGCGCGCGGGAAATCGGCTACCTCTACGGCCAGTTCAAGCGCCTCACGGCGTTGAACGGCGGCGCCATCACCGGAAAGGGGCTTTCCTACGGCGGTTCCCAGGCCCGCACCGAGGCGACGGGTTACGGGCTGATGTACCTGACCGACGCGATGCTGCAGCATAACGGCCTGGACATCAAGGGTATGCGGGCCGTTCTTTCCGGTTCCGGCAACGTGTCCATCTTTGCCGCAGAAAAGGCGGCGCAGCAGGGCGTGCGGGTCATCGCCATGAGCGATTCCCAGGGGTTCATTCACGACGAGGCCGGGGTGGACCTGAACGTCGTCAAGCAGATTAAACTGAAGGAACGCGGGCGCATCAGCGAGTACCCCGCCCGCGCGGGCCGGGGCAACTACCGGGAAGGCGCGGCGGGCGTCTGGGATCTGGCCTGCGACCTGGCGCTGCCCTGCGCAATGCAAAACGAACTGGACGGCCGCTCCGCCGCGCGGCTCATCGCAAACGGCGTCAAGGCGGTGGCGGAAGGCGCCAATATGCCCTGCACGCTGGAGGCTACGGCGCTGTTTCAGGATGCAGGCGTGCTCTTCGCCTCCGGCAAAGCGGCCAACGCGGGCGGTGTTGCGGTGAGCGCGCTGGAGATGTCGCAGAACTCCCAGCGGTTAAGCTGGCGTTTCGACGCGGTGGACGGAGAACTGAAGGACATCATGAACCGCATTTTCGACACGGTCAGCCGGACCGCCCGGCAGTACGCGACGCCGCAAGACTACGTCGCCGGCGCCAATATCGCGGGCTTCCTGAAGGTGGCGGAGGCCATGATGGCGCAGGGGCAGGTCTGACATGTCCCCGGACAGCGCCCGTCGGGGGCGCGCGTGCTCTCTCGCCCTCAAGGCCCTGGTTCTGTTCACAGGCATCCTCAGCTTTATTCTGGGGCTCCGCTCCATGGGCGGCGGTTCCTCCGCGTATTTTCTGTTTTACACCAACCTGAGCGGGATTTGGATGATGCTGATGTCCGCCGCCCTGCTCATTTTGGAATGCCGCGCTTTGGAAAGCGGCGCGTCCCTGCAGTTGCCCTCATGGCTGCATGCGCTGCGCTTCTCGATGGCTGCCGGCGTGCTGATGACCTTCGCCGGGTTTTCTTTGCTGCTGGTCCCGAAGGTGCCGCTGTCCTACCTCTCCTCGCCCGCCAACCTGCTGGCCCACAACCTGCTGCCCCTGCTGGCTGCGCTGGACTTCATCCTGTTCCCGCATGGGGACGCTTTGCGCCGCCCGGTCGCACAGGGGCTGCTGATGCCTTTTCTGTACCTGCTGTTCGCGGGCGCCCTGATGCTTACCGGCGTTTCTTTCGCGGGCAGCCCCGCGCCATACTTCTTCCTCAACGTTTGGGAAAACGGCTGGCTTGGCGCGGGAAACGGCCGGTTGGGCGTCGTCTGGTGGGTTCTGCTCATCGCCGCGCTGTCCCTTATGATGTCCTGGCTGCTGTTGGGCTTCAGGCGCCTCGCCGCCCGGCGTTTCCGGACTCAGTAAACCTCCAAGCGCGATAAAATGACCCGGGGCTCATCCCGGGTCTTTGCGATGGTGGCTTCTTCAGCCCTCGACCCGTTGCCCGTTGATGAAAACCGCCGCCGGGTGCAGGGAAACATCCAGAAAATCGCCTTCCATCAGCACGATGTCCGCGTCTTTGCCGATTTCCAGGGAACCCACCCGGTCCTGGATGCCGCAGTGGCGGGCGGGGTTGATGGTGATGGCCTGCAGGGCCTGGAAGGGCTCCATACCGGACTTGACGGCCAGCGCCGCGCACAGCGAAAGGTATTCCTGGGGGATGACCGGCGCGTCCGTGATGATGGACACCTGGCAGCCCGCCTTGGCCAGGATACCCGGGGTCTTGAAGGTCTTGTTGCGCAGTTCGAACTTGGTCGCGTGCGTCAGCGAGGGGCCGATGGCCAGTGGCACGCCTTCCTTTGCCAGGTCCTGCGCGATGAGATGGCCTTCGGTCACGTGCTCCAGGGTGATTTTGACCCCGAACTCCCTGGCGATGCGCAGCGCGGTGAAGATATCCTCCGTCTCGTGGGCGTGGGCTTTCAGCGGCATCTCGCCCCGGAGGACGGGCAGAAGCGCCTCCAGCTTCATGTCGAAGGCCGGAAGTTTGCTGTCGTCCGCTCCCGCGGCTTTTTTCTTCGCTTCATATTCTCGCGCCTTGAACAGGGCTTCCCGCAGTTTGGCGGCGGTGGTCATGCGGCTGGAATCGCTCTTTTCCCTGTAAACGCGCTTGGGATTTTCGCCGAATGCGCACTTCATCGACGTCTCCATGCGCACTGTCATTTCCTCCACCCGGTGTCCCACGGTTTTGACGGCCAGGAAGGTGCCGCCCAGCACGTTGGCGCTGCCCGGGCCGGTATTCACTGTGGTCACGCCCGCCAGCGCGGCCGCCAGCAGGGTGGGCTGCAAGGGTTTGAAACCGTCAACGCCTCGCAGATGGGGGCTAATAATGTCGTTAATTTCATTGTAGTCGGTGCCTTCGTACCCGATACCGTAGCCGTCCATGCCCATGTGGCTATGGGCGTCGATAAAACCGGGATAGGCCCGCAAACCTTTGGCGTCGAATACCTCCGCGCCCCCGGCTGCCAGGTTCCGCCCGATCTTTTTGATTTTTCCATCCTTTACCAGGATGTCGGCGACCTTACCCTTCTCGTGGATGCCGTCGTGGACTTCCGCGCCTTTGATCAGCAACATGTCGATTCCCTCCGTTCTTTGCTACTCCGCCGGATTATTCACCGGCGCCTGCCTGGCGTTTGCCTTTGCCCTTTTTCCCGATCATGAACCACACCAGCGCCGCCATATAGGCGATACACAGGCCGATGGTCAAAAACAGCATGCCCATCGAGGTGGGGGCCAGCCCGACCATGATGAGGATGGGCGCGCCAAAGAGGATGGCGGTCCCGCTGCCCACCACCAGCTGGTCTGCGGCGGGGGTCTTGAACTCCGGGTCGATCTGCCGGAGGGGGAGGATGCCGGAGCTGATGGTGCCGGTCAACATCCCGAACATCGCGACGAAACTCTCGTCGGCGAACCCGGGCGTCATGCGCGGGATGACGTACTTGAGGAAGGCGTAGGTGATGACGCCGCCCAATACGGACATCAGCAGGAAAGGCGCCCACAGCCCACGCAGGTCCGCGATGTCGATGGAGGCGATGCCCGCAACGATCATCAGGTCGAACGCCAGGCCGGAGATGCGGTTGAGCAGGTAGTTGTTCTGGTATTGTCGGGTCATCACGCCGGTCTTGCGCAGCGTGCCCATCAAGGCGCGGGCGCCCATCGCGACCAGGGAGCCGGTGATGAAGTTAAAGCCCCAGAACAGCGGCGCCAGGGTTTTCGCCGCGCCGGGGGAAACGGCCGCGATGCCTGCGGTGATGGTGCGGGTAATCAGGAAAGTGACGAGGTAGGCGACCATAATCAGGGCAATCTGGATGGACAGCCGGTCCACCGACTCGCTCAGCGGCACCTCGTTCTCGTCCTGGAAGGCTTCCGTAACCAGGGAACCGGAAACCGGCTCGGGCGCCTTCGGGCTCAGCCCCCGCCGCTTCAGCACCCGCCGGGTGTACCAGATGCCCACCAGGCAGGCGGTCAGGTAGCCGGCTGCCGCCAGGGACAACCCGAAGGAGCGCCCGCCGATAAAGCCCAGGCTTTCATAGGTCGATCCCACGTTGTTGGCCTGCCCCGGCCCCTGCCCGTAGGCCATGGGCAGCAGGATGCCGGAGGCCGGGAACAGCCCCGGCATGAAAGTATAGTACAGGAGGACAGAGATCACCAGGCCCAGGACGGCCTGGATCAAGTAGGTGGATACAATCAGCGCGCCGGATTTAAAGGCGAACACGCCGCCGACCTCGGTCTTGGTCGTGCGCAGCGACAGCGCGATGAACCCAATGGCGATGCCGTGGTAGGTCACCATCTCCAGCAGCTCGGTCGGCGTCCGGAGCAGGCCGGTCGCCCGCAGGGCCAGCAGGATGAACCCCGCCAGCGCCGCGACCGGCATGAGGCTTTTGCGGATGAAGGACACCTTGCGGGTCAGTACGTTGGCCAGGAGGAGCAGCAGCGCGATGTTGCCGCCCCAGACGAACATATCCCACAATCCCCGGTTTGCGCTTGAAAAGTCCACTCTCCTATCCTTTCTGTTCGCGTATGATGCGGTAGGCGTCCCGGTATTTTAGCGCGTTGAACGCGCCGCCTGGGCGGGTCTGGAAGCGCCGGCCGTCCGGCGGCGAAAACTGCAGGACGTTCTTGCGGTAAATCTCCAGCCCCGGCAGATTC
>JAPXQZ010000051.1:0-9255 GCA_033813835.1 Clostridia bacterium
GCGCACCAATTCGGAGGTCAGCGCCTTGAGGACCGGGTTTTTCATGCCCTCGATGAAGGCGGTGAGTTCCCGGTACATCTCGGAAGCCGGGCGGGGCGCGGCGGGAACCAACTGGGACAGGTCCACCCCGTCCCCGTCCACGGCCTCGCGCATCCGCTCGATTTTCATCTGCAGCCGGCCGTTGTACTCGTTGATCAGGGCGCGGAGCTTCAGCACGGTGCCGGGCGCGGGTGCCTCCTCGTCGCTGTTCCAGACCTTGGCGTTGATATCGCGCGTGGCATCCGCCAGGGTGATGTCCAGGTAGGGATCCCCGTTTTTGTTGATCCGCTTCTCGGAGGCCTTCACAAGCAGAAAGCCTTCAAACCGCTGGTCCTTGACCAAATCCATGACTTTTTCTTGGTTCATGACGCGCCGACGCTCTCCAATCTGTCCTCAAAGAGGGTGTATTCCTGCCGCCAGGTCAGCTTGACGGTGGCCAGGGGGCCGTTGCGCTGCTTGGCGATGATGACCTCCGCCTCACCGGGGTCGCCCTCCTCCGGATCGTAGTAGTAGGGCCGGTGGAGGAACATGACGACGTCGGCGTCCTGCTCGATGGAGCCGGAGTCGCGCAGATCGCTGAGCACGGGGCGGGTGCTGCCGGTGCGCCGGACGTTGGCGCGGGACAGCTGGGCGCAGGCCAGCAGGGGCACCTTCAGTTCCAGCGCGATGCCCTTGAGCTTGCGCGATATCTCGCTGACTTCCAGCTGGCGGTTCTCGCTGCGGCCGTCCGCGCTCATCAGCTGCATGTAGTCGACCACGATGAGGTCCAAGCCCCGCTCCGTCATCAGGCGGCGGCACCGGCTGCGCAGCTGGGCGGGCGTCAGGGAGGAGCTGTCGTCCAGGTACATCTTTGTTTCAGACAGCGGCCCCAGGGCCAGGGACAGCCGCTCCCAGTCCTTGGCGCCCAGCGCCCCGGAGCGGACGCTTTGCATATCCACCCGCGCGTCGCCGCAGAGCAGCCGCAGGGCAATCTGCTCCTTGGGCATCTCCAGACTGAAGATGGCGACGGATTTCCCGCGACGCGCCGCGTGGGCCGCAACGTTCATGGCGAAAGAGGTCTTGCCCATGCTGGGGCGCGCGCCGACCATGACCAGCTCGCCCCCGTGCAGCCCGGTGAGCAGCCGGTCCAGGTAGGCAAAGCCCGTCGGCACGCCGGCAATCTGCCCTTTCGTGCGGACGAGCTCCTCGATTTGCGCGAGGGTCTTCTTCATCACCTCGCGGATGGGCGTGAGCTGCTCGGAACCCGTCCGCCTCATAACGATGTCGAACACCGCCTTTTCGGCGTACAGCAGGGTTTCGTCCAGGCTCAGGCGCTCATCGTAGCAGACGCGGGAAATCTCCGACGAGGCGGAGATCAGCCTGCGCAGGGTGGACTTTTCCAGCACGATTTCGACGTAGTGGCGCAGGTAGGCCGAGGTAGGGACAGACCGGATGAGCCCGATAAGGTATTCCGTGCCGCCGACGCCGTCCAGCGCGCCCATGCGAGTCAGTTCCACGTCCATCGTAACCAGGTCCACGCTGCGGGCCTGGCTGAACAGCTGCGCCATAGCCCTGAACAAAACGGCGTGCTGGGGCAGAAAAAAATCGTCCGCCTGCAGGGTTTCCATCACCTGCATCAGCGCGGCGGGATCCTGCAGGGACGCGCCGAGCACGGCGCGCTCCGCCTCCACGCTGTGCGGCAGCGCGCGGACAGGGCTGTCCGCCGGGTAGGAAGTCAATTCAGCCACCTGTCAAACGACATTTGTTCCTCCGGTCATTGAAGCGGCGTGACGCGCACAGTCACCTGAACCTTGACGCCCGCGTACAGGGAAAGGGTGACTTCGGAATCCCCGACGCTGCGGATGGGCTCCGCCTGCTCGATTTTCCGCTTGTCCAGCTGGACGCCGTGCTGTTGAAACAGCGCGTCCGCGATTTCCTGCCCGGTAATGCTGCCGTACAGCCGGCCTTTCTCGCCGCACTTGGCCTGCAGGCGGACGTCCTTGCCCCGCAGTTTCGCGGCCAGCGCCTCGGCCTCTTGACGGCGCGCCAGTTCCTTCGCGCGTTCCAGTTCGTTGCGGCGCTCCACCTCGCGCACGGCGGCCGGCGTCGCCTCCATCGCCAGCTTTTTAGGGAAGAGAAAGTTGCGCGCGTATCCGTCGGACACGCTGATAACTTGATTTTTCTTCCCGCTTCCAGGCACGTCCTGCAGCAAAATGACTTTCATGGCGGAACCTCCTACTCACTGGTCGCTGGGCCGCGGCTCACCCTGCCGCAGTCTGCGCGAGTCCCCGGTCTGGTCAAACAGCCCCAGCAGCATCGCGGCCGGCGCCAGCACAGCCACCAGCAGCGCCATCAGCAATAGGCGCACCCCTTCGCGCAGCCCCCGGGCCTTCATCTTGAAGTCCAGCACGGCCAGCCCCTGCACCGCGTAGACGGAAAAGAACACATTGTACATCATCTGTCCCGCCAGCCGCAGCACCGCGCTTTGGGAAAAGGCGGCCAACAGATAACCCAGGGCCAGCAGCCACAATTTACGCCCCAGGGCACGGGAGAGATGCCACAAGGAGAAAGGCGGCATGCCCAGATCCGGGCAGGCGCCGCGCCGCGCGCCGCGGTGAACCGCGAAACCCAGCCCCAGGCTGGACAGAAAGATGCCGAAAGTGGTCAGCAGGCCCGGCATCAGCGCGCTGGCCAGCGCACTGACGCGCGGGCGGATCTGCTTGTAGAACTCAGCCAGGACCTCCGGCTTGAAGGTCCAGCCCCCGGCGGCTTCCACGACCACCTGCGCACCGAACTCCTGGCCATGGGAGATGAACCCGGAGCGCCAGAGCGCATACAGGAACCCATCCCGGGCGGGGAGACCCTGAAGACCGTCGATTGCCGATTGGGCCACCGCGCCGTAGACGTCGCCGCCACTTCTTTTCTGGAACAGGAGGAAGAGAAACAGCGCGCTGAACACAAAGGCCGCGAAAACCAGGGCGGCGGTTTTAAAGAAGGGGACCCGCATCTTCAGGCAAGCAAGAATAACGGCAGCCATGGGCGCCAGGTATACGGCCAGCAGCCACCCATCCCCGCCAAACACCCGCTGGGCGCCCAGCAGCATCACCATCAGCGCCAGCGCCGTGGGGAGGATGCCGCCAACGGCCGCGACCCACAGCAGAAGGGCCGGGAACACGACGATGCCGACCCCGACGTAGGCCAGCCCCGGCAGGGCACTGGACGCCAGCAGAAAAACCAAAAACCCGGTCGCAAGCAACAGGAACAGGGAACGGGTCGGTTCGGCCAAAAGCCTGCGGTTTGCCATGCGCCTCTTTTCCTTTTACCACTGCCTGCCGGATATCCGCATCTTACCGTTGACGCGCGGGGGTGTCAAGAAATGGCGGCCTTACAGAATCAGGCCGGTGACGGCCCTACAAAATCAGGCTGGTGACGACGTCGTCGAGCACGGCCATCACGTAGGGCTTGCCGCGGTCGGTGAGCTTCTGCTGCGCAATTTCCTCGCTGTTGAGCGGCACCAGCTGGCCCAGGGAGGTCTGCACGGTAAAGGAGCGGGGTACGTCCAAGACGGCGGCCGCGGCGATCATGCTGCCGTTGCTGTTGTTTTTATTGAAGTAGAAGGAGCGCACGCCCTTGCCCGCCCGGCGCTGTGCGTCGACCATACCGCCCGGCACGCGCTTCATGTAGCCGCGTTCGCTGACCAGCAACAGGCCGTCGCTGTCCTGCAGGCCGCCCGCGAAGAGCAGCTCATCCTGCGGGCCCAGGCGGATGGCCTTGACCCCGCGGGTGACCCGGCCGGTGAGCGGAACCTCCTCCTGGGGGAAGCGGATGAGCATGCCGGCTTTGGACAGGCAGATGACGTCGTCCCGGGGGCGCAGCGCGCTGACCTGGCACACCTCATCCCCGGCGGAAAGCTGGATGGCCGCCACCTTGCTGCGCCGGACCGTGTACTCCGCCATACCCGTGCGCTTGACCATGCCCTGGGCGGTAAAGAAGAAGAGGTCCGGCTGGCTGTCCAACCCGTCCGCGGGCAGATCCAGGACAGAAACGCAATCCTCGCCTTCTTCCAGGCCGCCCAGCACCCCGGCCAGCACCGTGCCGCGATCCTTCGGGCGGAGGGAATCCTCCAGCTGGGCGACCGGCACCTGGTAGCAGTTTCCCTTCTGGGTGAAAAACAGGAGGGTGTGATTTGTGAAGGTGTAAAAGACGTACAGCGGCATCTCGGCGGGGGTGGAGGGCAGCTCCATCCGCTCATATATGCGCTGGCTCATCCGGCGCAGCTGGCCGCCGCGGGTCAACAGCACGACGGTTTCCTCCGCAACGGGCACCGCCGCCTGCAGCTGGCGGGCATGCTCCTCCGCGTCGAAGCGGACGATTCGGGTGCGCCGGTCGTCTCCGTAGAGCCGGGAAATTTCCTGCAGTTCCTCGCGGATGACTTTCAGCAGCCGGGCTTCGCTTTTCAGGATGCCCTCCAGCCGGTCAATCAGTTTTTTCGTCTCCGCGTGCTCGTTCCGAAGGGCCAGGATTTCCAGACCGGTCAGGCGCTGGAGGCGTAAATCCAGGATGGCCTGCGCCTGCAGATCGCTAAACGCGAAGCGCGCGATGAGCGCTTCCTTGGCCTCCTTCGGGTTTTTGGCGGCGCGGATGAGGGCAAGCACCTCGTCCAGGTGATCCACCGCCGTCATCAAGCCTTCCAGGATGTGCAGTTTCTTGCGCGCTTCCTCCAGGTCGTAGCGCGTGCGGCTCGTCACGACGTCCTTCTGGTGGCGGATATAGTGTGAAAGCGCCTCGATGAGCCCCATCTGGACCGGTTTGCCGCCGGCGATGGCGACCAGGTTGACCCCGAAGGTCACCTGCAGGTCGCTGAAACGGTACAGGTAGGCCAGCACCTGCTCCGGGTCGGCTTCCTTCTTCAGCTCGATAACCGCGCGCAGGCCGGTGCGGTCGGACTCGTCCCGGATATCGTGGATGCAACCCAGGACTGACTTGCGTTCTTCCGAAAGGCGCAGGATTTTTTCCAGCAGCTGCGCCTTGTTGACCTGATAAGGGACCTCGATGACGCACAGCAGGTGGCGGCCTGCCTTGCCTTCCTCGATTTCCACCTTCGCCCGGAGGGTCAGCTTCCCGCGCCCGGTTTCGTAGGCGGCGCGGATTTCCTCCGTGTCCAGCAGGATGCCGCCGGTCGGGAAGTCCGGGGCGGGCAGCGCCGCCATGACCTCGTCCAGGGTGGCGTCCGGCTTTTCCATCAGCAGCACGGCCGCAGCGACGGTCTCCCGCAGGTTGTGGGGCGGGATGTTGGTGGCCAGCCCCACCGCGATGCCGGAGGCGCCGTTCACCAGCAGGTTGGGGTAGCGGGCGGGCAGGAGGTCGGGTTCCTTCAGGGTGTCGTCGAAGTTGAGGCGGAAGGGGACGGTGTCCTTTTGCAGGTCGCGCAGCATTTCCAGCGCCAGCGGCGACATGCGCGCCTCCGTATAGCGCATGGCGGCAGCCGTGTCCCCGTCGATGGAACCGAAGTTGCCGTGCCCGTCCACCAGCATCCCGCGCATGGAAAAATCCTGGGCCATGCGCACCAGGGCGTCGTAGACCGAGGTCTCACCGTGGGGATGGTACTTGCCCAGGCAGTCGCCCACGATGCGGGCGCATTTGCGGTGGGATTTGTCGGGGGAGAGGCCCAGCTCCATCATGGTGTACAGGATTCGGCGCTGCACCGGTTTGAGCCCGTCCTCCACCCGGGGCAGCGCGCGTTCCAGGATGACGTGCTCGGCGTAGGGCATCATGCTGCGCTCCAGCACTTCCTCCAGCGAGGCCTGCACCACTTGGTGCAGGCGCTCCTCAAACGATTTCTTTGCCATTTCCCGTCCTCAGCGCTGCCGGTCCATGAACAGGTCCGGCTTGTTGAAATCAGCGTGCGCGCTGATGAAATCCCGCCGCGGTTCCACCTTGTCGCCCATCAGGATCGTGATGAGCCGCTCGCTTTCCGCGCCGTCCTCCACGGTCACCTGGGTCAGCTTACGCTGCGCCGGATCCATGGTGGTGTGCCACAGCTGCTCCGGGTTCATTTCGCCCAGGCCCTTATAGCGCTGCAAGGTGTAGTTCTTCCCCTTGGGCAGAAGGGCGTTGAGCTCCCGGTCGTCATAGGCGTAAATTTCCTTGCCGGCGTGCCGGATCAAGTACAGGGGCGGCATGCCGATGAAGACGTGCCCCTCCGTAATCAGCTCGCGCATGTAGCGGAAAAAGAAGGTGAGCAGGATGGCGCGGATGTGCGCCCCGTCCTGGTCCGCGTCCGAGAGGATGATGACCTTGTGGTATTTCAGGGAGGCCAGGCTGAAATCCCGGTCGATGTTGGTGCCAAGCGCCGTGATGATGGAGCGGAACTCCTCGTTGGCGAGCACCTGGTCAATGCGCTTCTTTTCGACGTTCAGGGGCTTGCCGCGCAGCGGCAGGATGGCCTGGAACCGGCGGTCGCGGCCCTGCTTGGCGCTACCGCCCGCGCTGTCGCCCTCCACGATGAAGAGCTCGTTTTCCAGCGGGTTGCGGCCCGTGCAGCTGGACAGCTTGCCCACCAGGGGCGCCGCCTCCAGCTCGCTTTTCGCGCGGGCGACGTCCCGCGCCTTGCGCGCTGCTTCGCGCACCCTGGCGGACTTGATGGATTTTTCGATGATTTTCTGGGCGACGGCGGCGTTGCGCAGGTCTTCCAGGTACTCGCCCAGTTTCTGCAGGACCAGCGCCTCGACGACCGGGCGGACCTCGGTATTGCCCAGGCGGCCTTTGGTCTGCCCCTCAAACTGCGGGTTGGGGACGCGGACCGCCAGAACGGCGGTCATCCCTTCGCGGTAGTCCTCGCCGGCCAGGTTGTTGTCCTTTTCCTTGAGGGCGCCGATTTTACGGGCGTAGTCGTTAAACGCGCGGGTCATCGCGGCGCGGAACCCCACCTCGTGGCTGCCTCCCTCGGCGGTCGGGATGTTGTTGACGTAGGAGAAGAGCGATTCGGTATAGGAGTCGGTGAACTGGATGGCGGCGGACAGAAAGATGCCTTCCCGGGCGCCTTCCAGGGGGATGACGCCCTCGTGCAAGGCGGTCTTGTCCTTGTTGAGGAAGCCCACGTAGTCGGCGATGCCGCCGTCGTACCGGAAGACGCGGGGCTCGTCGGCGGGGGCGGGTTGGCGTTCGTCCGTGAAGCGGATCATCAGCCCCCGGTTCAGGTAGGCCAGTTCGCGCAGCCGCCTGGCGACCAGCTCGCCGTTGAACTGCGTTTCCTCAAAGACGTCGCTGTCGGGCAGGAAGCGCACCAGCGTGCCGCGTTTGCGGGTGTTCCCGACGCGCTCCAGCTGCGTGACAGGATGGCCGGGCTTGATTTTCTTCGTTTTGGGGTCCTGGAGGGTTTCGAAGCGGATGCGCCAGTGGGTCCAGTCTCGGAAGCTCTCCACCGTCATCCACCGGCTCAGCGCGTTGACGACCGAAGCGCCAACCCCGTGCAGGCCGCCGGAATAGCTGTAGTTCTGGTGATCAAATTTGCCGCCCGCGTGCAGCTTAGTGAAGATGACCTCGATACCCGGGATTTTGAGCGTCGGATGCGGATCCACCGGCAGCCCGCGGCCATTGTCCCAGACGCTGACGGATCCGTCCTGGTGTAGGGTGACCGCGATTTCGGTCGCGAAATCGTTGGCCGCCTCGTCAATCGCGTTGTCCACGATTTCCCACAGCAGATGGTGAAGCCCGCGGGAACCCGTGGTGCCAATGTACATGCCCGGCCGCAGCCGGACGGCGTCCAGCTCTTCCAGGACCTGGATATTTTCGGAGGTATAGCGCTGCGTCATCCGGTCTCCTTGCATGGCGCGAGCCGGCAAAAAGGCCGGCCGCAAATGGTTTTCCAATGAAAGTATAGCATATCCGCGCCCTGCGCGGCAAGAAAAGCCCGGCGGTTTACAAGCGCGCGGATACATGGTACATTACCTTTTGCGGTTCAAACCGTCGGCTCGGGTCTGCGCAACTCCGGCGCAATGCTGGGCCGGCGGGGATACGGCGGCAACCGCCCGCAGCCAATATAAGGAGGAAACCATGGACAAGGAAAAGAAAGCCCAAATTATGAGCCAGTACGCCCGCCACGAGGGCGACACAGGCTCCCCGGAGGTGCAGATCGCCCTGTTGACCGAGCGCATCAACCACCTCAACGAACACCTCAAGGACAACAAGAAGGATCACCACAGCCGGCGCGGCCTGCTGCTGATGGTTGGCCAGCGCAGGGGACTGCTGGACTACCTGATGAAGACGAACATCGAGCACTACCGCACCCTGCTGGGCGAACTGGACCTGAGGAAGTAAGGAATCAGACAGCCGGAACTCGACACGGGTTTCGGCTTTTTTTGGTGGGACGCGCGGCGGGAAACCCGCGCGGAAGAAGAAGGAGAGAAAGAATCGCATGGAACCAAGGACGTATTCAATGGACTTCGCCGGGCGCAAACTGAGTTTTGAGTTCGGCCGCTACGCCGAGCAAGCCTCCGGCAGCGTGCTGGTACGCTATGGGGACACCGCGCTGCTGGTCAGCGCCACGGTATCCGACCGCGTGCGGGAGGGCGTGGATTTTTTTCCGCTGAGCGTGGATTATGAGGAAAAGCATTACTCGGTCGGAAAGATTCCCGGCGGCTTCATCAAGCGCGAAGGCCGCCCCACGGAAAAGGCCATCCTGACTTGCCGGCTGATCGACCGGCCGCTGCGCCCTCTGTTTGACAAGGGCATGCGCAACGACGTGCAGGTGGTCGCGACCTCCCTGTCGGTGGACACGAATAACCCGCCGGAAATTCCGGCAATGCTGGGTTCCTCCATCGCACTGGCCGTCAGCGAAATCCCCTGGGCGGGCCCGACAGGTTCGGTGCTGGTGGGGCGGGTCAACAGGGAGCTTGTTCTCAACCCCGACGAAGCCCAGCGGGAGCAAAGCGACCTGCACCTGGTGGTGTCCGGCACCAAGGACGCCATCATGATGGTGGAAGCGGGCGCCCACGAGTTGTCCGAGGACGCGATGCTGGACGCCATCATGTTCGCGCATGAGGCGATTAAGGAGCTGGTACGGTTCCAGGAAGGCATCATCCGGGAAATCGGCAAGCCCAAGAAGGACTTCCCCTTGGTCACAACCGGGGAAGACGTGACAGCCGCCGTCCGCAGCTACGCGCTGGACAAGGTGCGCCACGTCTTTGATACCTTCGACCGGCAGGAGCGCCAGGGCCGCGAGGAGAATCTCAGGAC
>JAPXQZ010000052.1:0-9200 GCA_033813835.1 Clostridia bacterium
GACTTGAACCCCGGACCAACCGGTTATGAGCCGGCCGCTCTGACCAACTGAGCTAAAGGCCCATAGCCTTACCAGAGGCGAGGTTCAGAAAGTGGTGACCCCGAGGGGACTCGAACCCCTGTTACCGCCGTGAAAGGGCGGTGTCTTGACCGCTTGACCACGGGGCCCCGTGTCTTCATCCCGGTTTCTGGTCGGGGTGAAGGGATTTGAACCCCCGGCCCCATGCTCCCAAAGCACGTGCGCTACCAGGCTGCGCTACACCCCGAAGGCTGCCGCCGAAGCGGCGACAATGGATATAGTACTAAAGCAATTTCCGCTTGTCAAGCCTTCCAGGCAGAAATTCCCGGGGTTCCCGGGCGCGCCCGGAGCGCTTATACGGCGCTGTCCTCCTGTTCCCGGCTTCGTTGACACCCCGTGCCGATACGGCTATGATTCGCATGGGAAAACATCCTGTCCAGGAGGAACGGCATGTCTGAAAACAAGCGTCCCACCTTTACCATCACCCTGGAAAACAGCAAGACCCTGACCGGGGAACTGTACCCGGAGAACGCGCCGGAGAGCGTGGGCAACTTCGCGGCCCTGGCCAACCAGGCCTTCTACGACGGCCTGATTTTCCACCGGGTCATCCCCGGGTTCATGATCCAGGGCGGCTGTCCTTCCGGCACCGGCATAGGCGGCCCGGGCTACCAAATCAAGGGAGAGTTCTCCGACAACGGGGTCAAGAACCCGTTGCGCCACAGCCGGGGAGTCCTGAGCATGGCGCGCAGCGCGCGCAACGACTCCGCCGGCTCGCAGTTTTTCATCATGGTCGCCGACGCGCCGCACCTGGACGGCGCCTACGCGGCCTTTGGCCGGGTGCTTTCCGGCATGGAGGCTGCCGACGAGATCGTGGCCCAGAAGCGCGACGCGGCGGACCGCCCGAGGGCGCCGCAGGCCATTCGCAGCATCCGGGTGGACACCCAGGGAGTGGAATACCCCTTCAAGAGGATGTGAGCCCGGTGCAGGTGCAGCGCGTCACCGTTGCCGTATCCGGCAAAAGCTACGAGCTTTCCGGCCTGGACAGCCCGGAGCATTACCGCCATCTGGCCGAGGTGATCAACCGGCGCATTCTGGAAACGGCGCGGCAGAACCCCCGGCTGGACCGGGAGGGCGCGGCGGTCGCCGCGGCGCTGTCCATGGCGGACGAGCTGGTCAAGTGCCAGCGCACGCTCTCCCGTTTGCGCCGGCAGCTGGAAGAAGCGCGGGGGGCGGATGAAGCCGAAGCCTGAGCTGCTCTCGCCCGCCGGAGGCATGGACGCGCTGCGCGCCGCGGTCAGCGCGGGCGCGGATGCCGTGTACCTGGGCGCCGCCGCCTTCGGCGCGCGGGCGGGCGCCGGGTTTTCAGACGATGACCTGCGGCAGGCCATCCGCTTCGCCCACCTGTACGGCCGGCGCGTGTACGTGACCGTCAACACGCTCCTCAAGCAGTCGGAATGGCCGCAGATGAAGCCCCTGATAGCCAAACTGGCGGACTGGCGCACGGATGCCGTCATCGTGCAGGATTTGGGTCTGCTGTCCCTAATCAAAACGGAGTTCCCCGGCCTGTGCGTCCACGCCAGCACGCAGATGAGCGTCCACAACGCGTCCGGCGCGGCGCTGCTCATGGAACTGGGCGTGTCCCGCGTCGTGCTGGCGCGGGAATGCAGCCTGGATGACGTCCGGGCGGTCGCGGCCACAGGCATCGAGACGGAGGTTTTCGTCCACGGCGCCCAGTGCGTGAGCGTCAGCGGGCAATGCCAGTTCTCCGCCCACATCGGCGGCCGCAGCGGCAACCGGGGGCGCTGCGCCCAGCCCTGCCGCCTGCCTTATTCCTACCGCGGCCGGGAAGGCGCGCTGCTGTCGATGCGGGACCTCAACCTGCTCTTCGCCCTGCCCCGGCTGCTGGAAGCCGGTGCTTCCAGTTTCAAGATCGAGGGCCGCCTCAAGCGCCCGGAATACGTGACCGTGGTCACCCGCGCCTACCGGCAGGCGCTGGACGCCGCGATGGACGGCCTCCCCTTTGACGGCGCGGGCAGCCAGGACGCGATGGAGCGGGTGTTTTCCCGAGGGTTTACCCAGGGACACGCGGGCGGGCGGCAGGACGCAGACCTCATCAACCCGGACCGCGTTTCCCACCAGGGGCGCCGCATTGGCGCAGTAAAGTCGCTGCAGCGCCGGACAGGGTTCTTCCTGGCGGAAGCCCTCCTCACCCAAACCCTGCGGCAGGGCGACGGGCTGCAGCTGCGCGGAAGCGCGGAGCAGGATTTCATTTATTCGGGTCCGGACGTCGCCGCCGGCGGTACCGCTATCCTGCGCCTGCGCGCGCCCGCGAAGCCCGGGGACGCGGTCTGGCGGTTGCAGGACGAGGCACAGCTGCGCGCGGCGCGGGAAGATGCCCTGCTTTTGCCTTCCATCCCCGTTGACGCTCTGCTGTCCGCGCGCCCGGGCGAGCCTGCCCGGCTGACGCTGAAGGCGGGCGCGGCCATCGCCGCGGCGGAAGGCCCCGCGCCTGCCCCCGCGCAACGCCAGCCCCTGGACGTGGAATCCGCACGGAACGCCCTTTCAAAAACGGGCGGCACGCCTTTCACCCTGGATCGGCTGGAGCTGGACAGCCCCGTCCCCGCCTTCCTGTCCGTCGCGGCCCTCAACCGCCTGCGCCGAGACGGCCTGACCGCGCTGGAGACGGCGCTGGCGGACGCGCACCCGGTTTCCCCGGCGGCAGCGCCTTCCTTCCACTTCGGCGACCCGCCCGCGCCCGCGCCGTGTCCGCCGCGGCTGTACGCCATCCTGCACATGGACGCCGACCGGCAGGCTGTGCGGGAAGCCGGCGCGGCGCGGCTGGTGCTCGCCCCGGACGATTTCCGGGCCGGGCAGCCAGAGAAGTGGCTGGCGCAGCTGGCGGAAGACGACCTGCTGCTGCTGCCCCGGCAGATGGACGGCGAGACGCTTTCGCGGCTGGCTCCCCTCCTGATGGAATCCGGCGCCAGCGTCATGGCGGACAACATCGGGCAACTGCGGCTGCCCCTGCAAGGACCTTTGTATACCGGCGAGGGCGTGCCCGCGTGGAACGCCGGAAGCCTCCGGCTGCTGGCCGGCCTGGGCGTCAGGGGTGCGGTGCTGTCCCGCGAACTGTCCAGGGAAGAGATCGGCGCGCTGCCAAAGGACGTTCTGGAACTGATTCTCCCGGTTTACGGGCGCGCGCAGCTGATGCAGCTGAACCATTGCCCGGAGCGCCTGTACCGGGGGCTCTCCGCCGGCAGGGCGGGCTGCCGGCTGTGCGAAAGGGGGGAGGGCGCGCGGGGTAGGGCGCTGCAGGATCGCTTCGGCTGCCGCTATCCCCTGTCCCCCGTTTTTTTCGACCGGGGCTGCCTGATTCCGCTGTGCCACCACAAGCCGCTCCACCTGTCCATTCTGGCCGCCCCCGGAATGAGCTGGATCATGGACCTGCGCCTGGAGGCGCCGGAAGCGGCCGTCGCCGTCACGCGGCACTATGCCGCGCTCATGGCGGGAGACCCGCCGGGCGACCCGGGCGTCCCGGAGCCGGGGCGCTACCTGGAAGGCGTTTCATAGGATGACGAGGAGAGACGGATGAACGAAAAATCCCTGCGCACGCTGGAGTTCACCAAAATCCGCGCGCAGCTGGCGGAGCTGGCCCTGACCGAGCCGGGCCGGGCGCGCTGCGAGGCGCTGCTGCCCGTAAACCGCCTGGAGACCGCACAGCAGGCGCAGGAAGATACCGAGCAGGCGCTGCTGGTGCTGCTGCGCCGGGGCGACAATCCCCTGATTCCCTTCAAGGACGTCGGTTCCTGGCTGAAGCTTTCGCAAAAGGGCTCCACCCTGCCGCCCCGCGCCCTGCTGGACGTCGCGGAGACCCTGCGCGCCGCCGCATCCGCCCGCAACGCGCTGGCGGAGGACAAGGAGCAGCGCACTCCGGAATTGACCGCGCTGGCGGCGGAGCTGACCGTGCTGCGCCCCCTGGAGCGGGCCATTGGAAACGCCCTCATCAGCGAGGAGGAAGTCGCCGACGCCGCCAGCCCGCAGCTTGCGGACATCCGCCGGCACATGCGGCTGTGCAACGACCGCATCCGCGACAAGCTGCAGTCCTTCCTCTCCGGCGCCCAGGGCAAATACCTGCAGGACGGCCTGGTTACGGTGCGCGGGGGGCGCTACGTTCTCCCCGTCAAGCAGGAGTACCGCAACCAGGTGCCCGGGCTGGTGCACGACCAGTCCTCCACCGGAGCCACCCTGTTTATCGAGCCGATGGCGGTGGTGGAAGCCGGCAACGAGCTCAAGCAGTGGCAGGCGCAGGAGCGCCAGGAGATCGAGCGCATCCTGGCCGCGCTGTCCGCGATGGTGGCGGAGAAGGCGGGTGAAATCTCCGCGAACCTGGAGATCCTGATCGAATTGGATTTCCGCTTCGCCAAGGCCGCCCTGGCCCGGCGGATGAACGCGGTAAGACCCAAACTGAACGGGCGGGGATTCCTGAAGTTGGTCCGGGTGCGCCACCCGCTGATTCCCGCGGAGCAGGTGGTGCCCTGCGACCTGTGGCTGGGCGACGACTTCACCACCCTGGTCATCACCGGCCCCAACACCGGCGGCAAGACCGTGACGCTCAAGACCGTCGGCCTAATGACGCTGATGGGCCTGGCGGGGCTGCATGTGCCCGGCCAGCTGGGAACGGAGCTGTCCGTGTTTGACAACGTCTTCGCCGACATCGGCGACGAGCAGAGCATCGAGCAGTCCCTGTCCACCTTTTCCTCCCACATGACCAACATCGTGTCCATCCTGGAGGAGGCCGGACGGGGCGACCTGGCGCTGTTTGACGAGCTGGGCGCCGGCACCGATCCGACCGAGGGCGCCGCCCTGGCGCAGGCCATCTTAAGCCGCATGCTGAAGCTGGGCGTCATCTGCGTGGCGACAACGCACTACAGCGAGCTGAAGGCCTTCGCCCTGGCGACGCCCGGCGCGCAGAACGCCAGCGTGGAGTTCGACGTGGCGACCCTGAGCCCGACCTACAAGCTGTCCATCGGCGTGCCGGGCAAGTCCAACGCCTTTGAGATTTCCAGGCGGCTGGGCCTGTCCGACGCGCTGATTGCGGACGCGCAGGCGCTCCTGTCCCGGGAGACGCTGCTGTTTGAGGACGTCATCGCCAAGGCGCAGACCCAGCGGCAGGCCGCGGACCGGGAACGGGAGGCGGCGGAGGAAGCCCGGCAGGACAGCGAGCGGCTGCGGCAGGAATCCGAACGCCTGCACCGGGAGGTGGCGGCCTTGCGCGCGGGTGCCCGCCAGAAGGCGCGGGACGAAGCCCGGCGCATCGTGGAGAAGGCCAAGCGCGAGAGCGCGCAGATTCTGGTGGAGCTGAAAAGCCTGCAGGCCAACGACCCCAACGCCGTCAACCGGCTGAGAAGGCGGATGGAGGGGCTGCAGGACGACCTGTCCGGCGGCCTGGACGAACCCCTGGAGAGCGACATCCTGGAGCCGGAGGACTTGAAGGAAGGCATGCCCCTGCGCCTGGCCCTCAACGACGCGGAGGCCGTCCTGCTGAGCCTCCCCGACCAGAAAGGCGAGGTGCTGGTGCAGGCCGGAACGGCCAAGATGCGCGTGCCCCTCTCCCACTTAAAGCCCGCCCCGCGCAAGGCGAAGGCAAAACAGACCGTGGTCCGTTCCGACGTCTCCATGGCGGCGCGCAGCGTGAAAAGCGAATGCGACGTGCGCGGCATGGCGCTGGACGAAGCGGAAGGCACGGTGGACGCCTACCTGGACGCGGCCGCGATGGCGGGGCTCAACGAGGTGTTCGTCATCCACGGCAAGGGCACGGGGACGCTGCGGCGGGGGTTGAAAGAACACCTGCGGCGCCATCCCCACGTGCAGGGCCAGCGCGCGGGCCGCTACGGCGAGGGCGAGGACGGCGTGACGGTGGTCACCCTGAAGTAAGGAGCATGGGCATGAAGCAGACCGTATTCGTGGTGGACGACGACCCGAACATCGCCAGGCTGCTGCGGCTGTACCTGGACCAGGAGGGCTTCGAGGTTAAAACCTTCCTGCGCGGGGACGAGGCGCTGGCCGCCTTCCGGCAGGCGGAGCCGGCCCTGATGCTGCTGGACATCATGCTGCCGGGGGTGGACGGCTGGGAGGTGTGCCGCGAGGTGCGCAAGAAGAGCCGCCTGCCGATCATCATGTTAAGCGCGAAGGGGGAGACCTTCGACAAGGTGAAGAGCCTGGAGCTGGGCGCGGACGACTACGTGACCAAGCCCTTCGACCCCAAGGAGCTATTAGCCCGGGTCAAGGCCGTCCTGCGCCGTAGCGCAGCGGGCGTCGAGCAGGAGGACGCGCTGCGCTTTCCCGGGCTTTCCCTGAGCCTGGTCAGCTACCAGGCGGTCTACGACGGCCGGGTCGTCCCGATGCCGCCGAAGGAACTGGAGCTGCTGTATTTCTTGGCCAGCCACCAGAACCAGGTGTTCACCCGGGAGCAGCTGCTGGAAAAGGTTTGGGGCTTTGACTACTTCGGCGACAGCCGCACGGTGGACGTACACATCAAGCGCCTGCGGGAAAAGCTGACGGATTCTGAGCGCTTCGGCTGGCTGATCGCGACCGTGTGGTCTGTCGGCTACAAGTTTGAGGTCCGGTAGTGCGAAAGGGCGTGCTGTTCAAGCTTCTGGCGATGTTCACCGCGGTGATCCTGCTGTGCGTGCTGCTGATGCTGTTCGTGTTCGCCGTCTCTTCCCGCGAGGCCCAGACCGAAAGCCGGATGCAGGCGCTCAAGTCGCAGGCCTACGACATCGCCTACCTGGCCAGCGCGCCCACGGCGCAGGGGCTGGACTACCTGTTTGACACCGGCCTGGCCTCCATGCGCCTTATGATGGAGCGCAAGCTGCGGGCAGTGTACGAGGAATACGGCGCCTACTGCCTGGTGGTGGGCCGCAACGGCCGGGTGACCAGCTATTTTTCCTCGGTCCTCAGCCAGCACCGGGAGCTGGCCCGGCAGTTTGACCCGGCGGACATCGTCAGCACGCTGTCCCGGGTCTTAAACGGCGAGGAGGTCGTCACCCAGTCCCGCGGCGAGGCCGGGCCGATGTTCACCGTGGCGGTGCCCTGGGCGCAGGACGGCGCCGTGCTGGGCGCGGTCTATATCCAGACTGCCGCGCAAAACGTGCAGGCGGCTTATGCCGGCATCTGGAAGCAAGCGGCGCTGGCCGCCCTGGCCGCCTTCCTGGTCGCCGCCGCCATCGCCTTCTTCTATACCCGCCGGCTGATGCGGCCGCTGGAACACATCGCGTCCTCCGCCGGGCTGATGGCCCGGGGGCTTCCCGCCCCGCCGGCCCCGGAGGGCGGAGCGGCGGAGCTCAACGAGCTGTCCGCCTCCTTCAACCGTATGGCGCAGAAAATCCAGGACACGGAACAGTCCCGCCGCGACTTCATCGCCAACCTCTCCCACGAGCTGCGCTCCCCCATGACCAGCATCCAGGGCTTTCTGGCGGGCATCCTGGACGGCACGGTGAAGCCGGAGGACACAAGGCAGACGCTGACGGTGGTGTTGGATGAAACCCGGCGCCTGGGCAGCCTGGTCAACGGGCTGCTCAGCCTTTCGCGCGCGGAAGCGCCGGAGAGCAAGCCGACGATGGCGCCCTTCAACCTGGCCGAGCTGGCGCGCCGGGCGGCCATTACGCGGCTGAAGGCGATGGAGGACAAGGGCATCCGGCTGGAAACCGATTTCCCGGCGGAGGACGCCTACGCGCTGGCGGACAGGGACCAGATCGAGCAGGTGTTCATCAATCTGCTGGACAACGCGATCCGCTTTACGCCCCCGGGCGGGGAAATCACCCTGCGCATCCGGGAAAGGGACCGCCATACCCTGCTGGTCACCGTGCAGGACAACGGGGCGGGCGTGCTGCCGCAGGACGCGGACAGGATTTTTGACCGCTTCTATACCGGGGATGCTGCGCACACGCCCGGAGGCGGAGTGGGGCTGGGGCTGGCCATCTGCCGCACCATCCTGGAGAAGCACGGGCAGACCATCCGCCTGCTTCCGGGCGGGCCGGGCGCCGCGTTCGCGTTCACGCTGGAAAAGGCGGAAAAGGGCCAGGTAAAAGCGCATGCGGATTGAGGCCCGGGCAAAGATCAACTGGGCGCTCAACGTGACCGGCATCCGCCCGGACGGGCGGCATGACCTGGACATGCTCACGCAGCGCCTGGATCTGGCGGACACGTTGACGATCGTACGTGCCCAGACGCTGACGCTGGAACTGTCGGGCGCCCCCGGCCTTTCCGACAAAGAGGACAACCTGGCCCTGCGCGCCGCGCGGCTGCTGCAGGAAACCACGGGTTACGCCGGCGGCGCGCGGATGCGCCTGAATAAAAGAATCCCCCTCCAGGCCGGCCTGGGCGGGGGCAGCGCGGACGCCGCCGCGGCGCTGGAAGGACTGAACGAACTGTGGCAGACGGGCCTGACGCCTGCGGAGCTGGCGCGGCTGGGCGCCCTGCTGGGCTCGGACGTGCCGCTATGCCTGTGCCCGGGGCTGGCGCGCGTCCGGGGCGCCGGGGAGGACGTGCGCCCCATACCGGGCGGGCAGGGTTGGCATCTGGTGCTGCTCCAGCCGCGGGAGGGGCTGTCCACCGGCGCGGTGTTCCGGCAGTACGACCTTCTGGCGTCGCCGCCGGAAGCCGCCGATATCGAACAGGCCGCGGATGCGCTCGTATCGGGGAACGCCGCGCTTGCCGCCCTGCATTGCCGGAACCAGCTGCAACCGGCGGCAGAAAAGATGCTGCCGGCTGTCCGCCGGGCTGTGCTCGCGCTTTTGGGAGAGGGCGCCGCCTTCGCCCGGATGACCGGCTCCGGTTCGGCGGTGTTCGGGGTCTTCGGTTCGCGGCGGGCGTCGCTCACAGCACAGGCCGCCCTGCGCGCGGACTGGCCGGTCTGCCTTGCGTTGAAGGCCCTCGGAGAGGATTAGCCCTTTTCCCCCTGCATGCCCACCAGCCGTGCCCTGCCTTCCAGCGCGTCCGCGCTGGCCCTGGCGGACTGCGCAATGGCGGCTTCGATATCGTCCGGCGCGACGCCCAGCAACGAGGCACCTTCCTCCGGCTGGATATACATCTCCCGCGACATCGCGCGGGCAAACTGCGGCAGGTTCAACCCGCCTTCGAGGCCCCGCCGCTTTTTTTGCCATTGCATCACGGTGCCCGCC
>JAPXQZ010000053.1:0-9166 GCA_033813835.1 Clostridia bacterium
GCGGAAGCTTGGGCGCGAACCCTTTCCGCTGCGCAGCACTACTTCCAGCGCCTGGCTTCCGCTTCTTCCGTTACCCTGCTCACGCAAGGCGCACAGGCGGGGGAAAAGACGGTGTCCGCGGTCGCCCCCGCCGGCGAGGTGCTGATTCCCCTGGGCGATCTGGTGGATATCGCGCGTGAAATCGCGCGGCTGTCGGCAGAAGCGGACGCCCTGGAAGCTGAAATCCGCCGCGGCGAGGGCAAACTGGAAAACCCGGGTTTCCTGGCCAAGGCGCCCGCCCAGTTGGTGGAGGCAGAACGGGAAAAGCTAGCCCGCAACCGGGATATGCGCGCGGCGCTTCTGCGGCGCGTGAACGACCTGAAGCCTTGAGCATTATGCCGGACTTCTCCCATATACCGGTCCTGCTGCCGGAAGCCGTTCACGCGCTGGACCTGCAGGAGGGCGGCGTCTACCTGGACGGCACGGTCGGCGGCGGTGGGCACAGCGAGGCCATCCTCAGAGCGCTCGACGGCCGATGCACCCTGTTCGCGATGGACCGTGACCCGGAGGCGCTGGCAGCAGCCGGACCGCGCCTGTCCTCCTGGCCGGATGTGCGGCTGATTCACGGCAACTTCCATGACGCCCCCGCGCTGTTGGGAGATGTCCGCCTGGACGGAGCCCTGCTGGACCTGGGGGTCTCCTCCTGGCAGCTGGATACGCCGCGCCGCGGCTTTTCCTACCACGAGGACGCGCCGCTGGATATGCGCATGGACCCGTCCGGCGGCCGGACAGCGGCGCAATGGCTGAATACAACCCCTGAAGCAGACATTGTGAAAGCCCTGTACGACTACGCGGATGAGCGGTGGGCGGCGCGGATCGCCAGGGTCGTCGTCCAAATGCGCAAAGAGAAGCCGTTTGAAACGACCTTCGACCTCGTGCATGCTGTTGACCGCGCCATCCCCAAGGCCGTACGCCGCCGGGAGGAAGGGCACCCTGCCCGGCGTGCCTTCCAGGCTGTGCGCATCGCGCTCAACGAAGAAATCGCGCCTCTGGCCGGTGCCTTGGAAGGGCTCGTCGGGATGCTGAACCCTGGCGGTCGGATGTGCGTCATTACCTTCCATTCCATCGAAGACCGTGTCGTCAAGCAGGGCTTCGCGCGGATGCGGAACCCCTGCGTCTGCCCCAAGGACGCGCCGCTTTGTGTCTGCGGCCGGAAGCCGCTGGTCAGCCTGCCGAAGGGATACCCGCTCACGCCTTCTGACGCGGAACTGCAGAACAATCCCCGCTCCCGCAGCGCGCGGCTCCGCGTCGCGGAAAGGCTCAGCCTATGAGCGTCCTGTACGTCGTCGCCACCCCGATTGGCAACCTGGAGGATTTAAGCCCCCGGGCGCTTCGCACCCTCAGGGAAGCAGACCTCGTCCTGGCGGAGGATACCCGGGTAACCCGCGGTCTGCTGGCAGCCTTCGGGATCAGGACAAAACTCCAGAGCTGCCATCAGCACAATGAGGCGGAGACCGCCCGGGCGCTGGCGGAACGGATGCAGGCGGAAGACCTGAAGGTCGCTCTGGTGACCGACGCGGGTACCCCTGCGGTGTCCGACCCCGGGGCGCTGCTGGTGCGCGCCGTCGCGCAGGCGGGAATCGAAGTGCTGTCCATTCCGGGGCCGTCCGCTCTGCTCGCCGCCCTGTCGGTCAGCGGCTTTGAGGAGACAGAGTTCACCTTCCTGGGCTTTCCGCCCCGAAAAAAAGGTGACCTGCAGGGTTTCTTGAAGCACTTGGCCGGCCGGGGGCGCCTCATGGTGATGTACGAGTCGCCCCGCCGCGTGCTTGGCCTGATGGACGCGCTGTGCGAGGTTTTCCCGGAGGCGGAGGTGTCCCTCAGCCGCGAGGTTTCCAAACTCCACGAGCAGACTCTCCGGGGAACCGCCCGGGAGGTTCGCGATGCCTTGTTAGCGGACGCGGGGCTGCTGCGCGGGGAATTCTGCCTGGTGCTCCGTCCGTCCGGCGTGGAGGCGGAGCGGGAGGAAGAGGGCAAAACGGGAATCGAAGCCCGGTTGCTGGCGCTGCTGCTGGAGGGCTTGACGCCCCGGCAGGCACGGGTCGCCCTGCTGGACGCGGGGGAAAAGAAGAACCGTATCTATCAGGCGGAGCTTGACCTCAAGCGTGTCGCGCGCGCCATTCTTCCACCGGAGTGATTTGCCAAAATCATCCGTTTTCAGCCCAGCGTTGACAGGCAGATGCTCACTTGCTATACTCACCGCGCCGGTATCCGCAGAGCCGGACGCTGATTCCAATCAGGACGACGTCAGGTATCCCAAGGGAGCCTGAACAGAGGTCAACATGGCGCAATTGAAGAACACCAGGGCGCGCACGCAGTACCTGGTCAAACTGGCGATTCTGGCTGCCATCCTTTTTTTTCTTGAAGTCACCGGTCTGGGTTATATCCGCATTCCCATCATCAGCATGACGATTATGCAGGTGCCTGTCATTATCGGGGCCATTGTGCTGGGCCCCGCCGCCGGTGCCGTCTTGGGCGCCGTGTTCGGGCTGACCAGTTTCTGGCAGGCGGTATCTGGCAAGGATCCCGTAGGCAGCATCCTGCTGTCCCAGAATCCTTTCGGGCTGGTGGTGACCACCATTCCGACCCGTATCCTGATGGGGTGGCTGTGCGGGGTCATCTATCAGGCGCTCCGGCGCACCCGCCTGCATGAGTACCTGCGGCTGATCTTCGCCAGCCTGTCCGGCGCCCTGCTCAACACGTTGCTGTTCATGGGCATGTTCATCCTCTTCTTTTTCCGCGCACCGGTCGTGCAGGACATTGCAACCAGCCTGGGTACGGACATCCCCCTGCGCTTCGCCTTTCTCCTGGTGGGTGTACAGGGCCTGGTCGAGGCGGGCATCTGCGCCGTTCTGGGCAGCGCGGTTTCCCGGGCGCTGATTAAGTATTCCAAAGCCAGCACATAAGGGGAGGCGAACGCTATGGTGCTTGCGATGGATATCGGCAACACCAACATCAAGACGGCGGTTTTCGAGGGTCGCGAGTTGGTCAAGTCCTGGCGGGTGGCCACCGACGCGCGCAAAACGTCCGACGAGTATGGAACCTTGATGGGCGGTATGTTCCGCCATGCCGGGATTCAGGTTGAGGATGTGCGGGGCATCATGATCTCCTCCGTTGTGCCCAGCATCAATTTTACCATTGATCACATGTGTCGCGACTATTTTGACCAGGAGCCGCACTTCGTCGGCCCCGGCTTGAAGACCGGCATCAACATCCTCTACGAGAACCCCAAGGAGCTGGGCAGCGACCGCATCTGCAATGCCGTCGCGGCCTATGCGCAGTACGGCGCCCCCTGCATCTTCATTGATTTCGGCACCGCCACCAGCTTTGGAGCCATCGGCGCGCGGGGCAGTTTCCTGGGCGGGTGTATCTTGGCCGGCGTCCGCCTGGCGCGGGAAGCCGTCGTCACCGGAACCTCCAAACTGCCGCATTTCGAGGTGGTCATGCCGGAGAAGGTCATCGGCCGCACGACCATCGCCAACCTGCAGTCCGGCCTGCTGCACGGATACGTGGGCCAGGTCAATTACCTTGTGGCGCGGTTCAAGGAGGAGATGGAGGCGCCTGACGCGCCGGTCGTCGCGACAGGCGGCTTCGCCAGCCAGATCGCGATGGAGTCCGACGCCATCCAGCACGTGGACAGCCTGCTGACCCTCAAGGGCATCCGGATGATTTTCGAGCGGAATTTCCAATAAACCGATCTCATAATAAAAAACCGCCACCTGATTATACTGTCCAACTTCTGGGGTACAGTTCAATTGTATGGCGGTTTATCCATTGTTTGGGCCGCTACCGGTAATATCGTGTCTTGTACTCCAGCTTCTGCTTGACTTTGGGCTTGCGGCGGCGTGTCATCAGCTTGTACAGCCACTGGGACAGGAGGATGACGGCGATTATGGGCAGCAGCACGATAATCAGAAACTCCAGGGAGAAGCGGGGGAAAGGATTAGGGTCTGCGTCAGTATAGGCTTTGATTTCCTCGACGGACGGCGCCAGGGAGGCGCGGCGCAAAACGGAACGGCTGGCAATCAGCTCGTAGGTCACTGGCTCCGCCCCGACACCCTCGGGGGTATAGGTCATCACGCCCATCACCTCGCCCGCTTCCACCGGGGCCTCAAGCGTCCGGGTGTACTCGATCTGGGTGCGCGCGTTGTAGACACGCTCCTGTTCGTCCGCGCGATTCTTGGGAGCGACCAGGGAATCGTTCGCGGCCGGGTCGGTTTTCCGCAGGGTTAGTTCCAGGCGCCCCAGGTCCGCGTCCTGAAGGCTGAAGGCGGAGATGCTGATGGTTTTCGGATTCATCCGGTACAGTTCCGTGACGCTGGTGGAAACAAACTGGGAAAATCCGTATTCCATCAGGCGCTTGGTATCTGTCCAGCGCGCGGTGGAACCGGACTTGAGCACCACAGAAATCAAGTCGATTCCTTCCTTGGTTGCCGATCCCACGAAACAATATCCGGCCAGTGAGGTTCGTCCGGTCTTGATGCCGGTCGCGTGGGGGTAGTAGTTCCCCTTGTCCTCCCCCTGCTCCATCAAAAAACGCGCGTCGCTTTGCAGAGAGCGCGCCTTGGACAGGTTTGTTTCCGGCATTGTGTAGGTGGTCAGTCGTGCGATGGCACGGAACTCCGGGTTCTGCATCGCCTCCCGGGCGATGATGGCCAAGTCCCTGGCTGTGGTCAGGTGGTAGTCGTCGTGGTAGCCGTGGGCGTTGGTAAAATGTGTGCGCGTGCAGCCATAGCGCGCGGCTGCCTCGTTCATCAGGGCGACGAAGGCCGTTTCCGAGCCGGCCACGTGCTCGGCAATCGCGATGGCGCCGTCGTTTCCGGAGGCGACCATGGTTGCCTTGATGAGGTCTTCCATCCGGACCTGCTCCCCTGCCTGAAGCCCGATTTTGGAGGCGTCCTCAGGGACGGAGGCCGCGAAGGCGGATACGGTGACCATCTCGTCCGGCTGGGCGTAGGTCAGCCCCAGCAGCGCTGTCAGCACCTTGGTGGTGGAGGCCGGCGGCCGGATTTCATCCGCGTTCTTTTCAAACAGCACCTCGCCGGTGCTCTGCTGGATGACAATCGCGCTTTCCGCGCGCAGGTTGCGGGCTTCCAGCATCTCCGGGCGGGCGGGGTCGTATTCGCTTGCGAAGGTGGTGTGGGGGAGAGAAAGAAGCGGCAGGATGGCAACGAGAAGAAGCAGCAACCCGTGTGTCGCGCGCCGGCTCATGCCCTGCCCCCTTTCGGAATGGTGGGCATATCCTATCACACCCCGGATTGTCTGTACAGTTTGGGCCCTTCCTCAAACAGGCTACAGCCTTGCGCATCCACGGCGACGACGGCGGGGAAACCCTCGATATCAAATCGGTAAATTGCCTCCGGGCCCAGTTCCGGGTAGGCGACCAGTTCAACTTTCCGGATGGATTTGGAAATCAGCACAGCTGAACCGCCCACCGCGCCGAAATAGACGGCGGGGCAGGTTTTCATCGCCTCCAGGGTCAAAGGCCCGATGCGGCCCTTGCCGATCATGCCCCTGAGACCCCGTTTCAGCAGCGCCGGGGTGTAGGAGTCCATCCGGTAGCTGCTGGTCGGTCCCGCCGGGCCAGACGCGGCGCCGGGCCGCGCCGGTGCCGGGCCGACGTAATAGATGACCTGGCCTTCCAGTGCAACCGGCAGCGGCTCTCCGGACGCCAACAGCGCGAGCAGCCGCTTATGCGCTGCGTCCCGCCCCGTGATGACACTGCCGGAGAGCAGCACCTCATCGCCCGCCTTCAGCGTTCGCAGGGTTTCCAGGTCCAGGGGAAGCGAAATCTTCTTGGCCATCTTAATCCCCTCACTTACAAGGTTCTTTCGGCGTGACGGGCAACGTGGCAGCAAATGTTGACGGCGACCGGCAACCCGGCGATGTGCGTCGGCGCGGATATGATATGCACCTTCAGCGCCGTGGTCAGGCCGCCGTAACCGGCCGGGCCGATGCCCAGGCGGTTGATGCCCTCTTCCAGTTCTTTTTCCAGCTTTGCATAGCGCGGGTCTTTGTGGTTCCGGGTCAGGGGCAGGCTGGTCGCCCGCTTGGCCATCAGGGCCGCCAGCTCAAAGCTGCCGCCGATACCCACGCCGACCACCAGCGGCGGGCAGGGGTTGGGGCCTGCCCGTTCCACCGTCTCCAGCACGAATCGCCTCACGCCCTCCACGCCCTCCGCGGGGGTCAGCATGGCAAGCCGGCTCATGTTTTCCGACCCAAAACCCTTGGCGATGGCCAGCAGGTGCACCTTCTCCCCGGGCACGATGCGCACGTGCTGTACGCAGGGGGTGTTGTCGCCCGTATTCCTGCGGTCAAACAGCGGTTCCGCCACGATGGACTTGCGAAGGTATCCCGCGGTATAGGCCTTTCGTACCCCCGCGTTGACCGCCTCCTCCAGGCTGCCGCCCGTGAAGTGTACCTCCTGCCCGACGGTCAGAAAGATGACGGAAATACCGGTGTCCTGGCAGACGCAGAGGTCCTCTGCAGCGCCGATTTCGTTATTCTCGATAATCTGTTCCAGTACTTTCCGCCCCAGGGGCGAAGGCTCGGCTTCCCGCGCCGCGTGCAGCCGGTCCATAACGTCCGGCCCAATACGGTAGTTTGCCTCCAGGAACATCTCGCTGAGGGCTTCCGTCACTTCGGAAACGTCGATTTCACGCATCTCTCTGCGCCTCCTTTCGGCCGCCGAGGACGACGACCTGTCTTTCCCAGGCGGCGGCAGCCGTCCGGCCGCAGCCGATAGCCCACAGTTCTTCCGCGCGCAGATCCTCCCTGACACCCGGGATATCGCTTCGCGCAGGCCGGCTGACCAGCGGGAACCCGCCCTTTGCGATGGCGGACAGGAGGGGCGCCGCCCGCTTCCTGAACCCCAGTAGCCGCGCATAGGTGGGGGTCTCCGGGAAATCCTCCGCACCAACCAGCAGGTGGGACAGCGCCCGGCTGATGCGCGCGTAGGTGTACCGCCGCGTTTTGACCTTTTCGGTCAGTGACTGCCGGCTTTCCGCATGCCTGGACATGCGACGGATGCGCTCCTCCAGGCCTTCCGACACCTCCGGCGACCGGCGAAGCGCGTGGCGGGGGTCGGACAGCAACCGGGCCAATAGCGCCCGATCCAGGGCTTCGGGGCGGTGTATCCGGCCTTCGCTCATTGCCTGGGCTATAACAAGCCGGCTGCTTTCCGGGCAGGCATCCAGCGCTTCATTCAGCCTGTCCGACAGGATCAGCGCGCGCACCGCCCCGGCGGATGCGACAGGGCCCGGGGCGAAGCTGTGGTAATCCGTTGTGCGCACGACGGGCAGGACTGTCATTTCGCTGTTAACCCGGAACAATTCCCGCAGATAACTGACGCCCAGGATGAAGTTCGGGGCGGTCATCAGCCCCGCCGGGAATCCGGGAATGCGGCGCTCCACCGCCTGGCCTTGCGCCTTTGCGAACGGTAGGCCGGCGTCCAGCCCCAGGCGCAGTTCCTCCAGGAACGCGGCATCTGGGCGGTTGAGCAGCCTCGCGGTTTCCGTCAGCCAGGGGAGTCCCTCCGGTTCACAGCCGAAACTCAGGTGGGTGACGGTGCCCAGCCGGCTGAGCACGCCGACGCCGCCTGCGGCGAAACGGTTGGCCTGCGCGCAGGAAAAACTGAACGGCATCCCCACGGCCAGGTCGAACCCGTATTCCAGCGCCATGCGGGCGCGGTCGAAGGTCCCAAACAGCATCGGCTCGCCGCGCTGGGAAAACGCGCCGCCCAACACGCAGACCATATAGTCCGCCCGGGCGGCTTCCCGCGCCTGCTGATAATGGTATCCGTGCCCGAAGTGAAAAGGGTCATACTCCGCGATGACGCCGCAAACCCGCATACGTTCCCCGCCTTTTTCTGCTCGAGAGTATAGCACAGGGGACTGGAGATGGAAAGTTGACAAGCCATCGGAGGCCTTTTATAATACAGAAGAAAATTACAAGGAGGTGGCTATTCATGGATGACGGCGCTAGATGCCGGGCTGGCGAAGGCGTACCGCGAACGCGGCGCATCCGTGATGCGCTGCCCGCATAGGCCAAAGCCCCCGCGTCCGTCGCGTCTTCCGGCACTTGCTTCCCCGCAGGGCGCTTTTTTGCGCGATTAACCGGAAAGAACGGAGGAAAGTCCCATGAATTGGGAACAGATTGAAGCGCGGCTCAACCAGTTGATGGCCGAAGGCCGCCACGGCCAGCTGCGCGGCGCGCTGATGATGCTCAACCCCGTGGACATCGCGGGCTATATGAAAAACCTGGACCGGGAGAAACTGCTGCTGCTCTTCCGGATTCTGCCCAAGGACGTATCCGCGGACGTGTTCAGCTATATGGACTCCGACCAGCGCGAGACGCTGGTGGAAAGCATCGCGGACGCGGAAATTACTGCGCTGATTGACGAGATGTTCGTCGACGACGCCGTGGACTTCCTCGAAGAGTTGCCCGCAAACGCCGTCAAGCGCGTGCTGCACAACACTGACCCGCGCACCCGCGCCATCATCAACCAGTTCCTGAAATACCCGGAGAACTCCGCCGGTTCCCTGATGACCATCGAGTACTGCGAGGTCACCCCGGACATGAACGTCCGGGACGCGCTCAAGATCATCAAGGAGACGGGGGTGGACAAGGAAACGGTCTATACCCTGTACATGCTCGACACCCAGCGCCGCCTCATCGGTTCCGTCCCGCTGCACAAGGCGCTGGTCGTGCCGGAGGATACGGCGCTGATGAAGCTGATGGATCCCGGCATCATTTCCGTGAACACGCTGGACGACCAGGAGGTCGTCGCCGACACCGTCCGCAAGTACCACCTGCTCTCCATCCCCGTCGTGGACGGCGAGGGACGCCTGGTGGGCATCATCACCAGCGACGACGTGATGGATGTCATCGAGGAAGAGAACACCGAGGACTTCGAAAAAATGTCCGGCCTCGCGCCCGCGGAGGAGCCTTATTTTAAGTCGAACCTGCTCACCCTGGCGGGCAACCGGTTGCCCTGGCTGATGATCCTGATGTTCACATCCATCATCTCCGGCGCCATCATCTCCAGGTTTGAGTCCGTGCTGGCGGTCAACATCCTCCTGTCGGCTTCCATTCCCATGCTGATGGACACGGGCGGAAACTGCGGCCAGCA
>JAPXQZ010000054.1:0-7873 GCA_033813835.1 Clostridia bacterium
ATTCAAGCCTTTACGAGCCTGGGCAACGCCCTGATATGACGATGGGATGATATGGAAGGGTTGATACTCCTTGCCGCAGTCGCGCTCCCGATCGCCGCGGGCGCGCTCCTGCCCGTCCTCCGTTTTAAGGGCCGCGCGGCGCGCGACGCCTATATTCTCGGCATGACTCTTTTAACCTCCGCGCTTGCCGCGGTGGCCGTGCTGCATGGGTTCCCGAAACTCAGCCTCATTCAGTTTAACGAACGGCTCGCCTTCGACCTGCACCTGGATGGCCTGGGGCGCGTGTTTGCCGGACTGATTGCGACGCTCTGGCCGTTGACCACCCTCTACGCGCTGGGATTCATGCGGGGTGACAAGCGGGAGAACGCCTTTTTCTCCTTCTTTCTGATCAGCTACGGCATCACACTGGGCATCGCGATGAGCGCCAACCTGCTGACGCTTTACATTTTCTATGAAATGCTGTCCCTCTCGACGCTGCCCCTTGTGATGCACAAAGGGAATCCGGCCGCGATCAGCGCGGGGTTGAAATACCTGTATTATTCCCTGGGCGGCGCGGCGTTTGCCTTCATCGGCCTGGTCTACCTTGTCTATTTCGGAGGGACGACGGATTTCGTGCCCGGCGGTTTATTCCAGGGGGTGGCGACGGAGCATACCGCCCAGCTCCGGCTGGGATACCTGCTTTGTTTTCTGGGTTTCTCGGTGAAGGCGGCTGTTTTCCCGGTCCACGGCTGGCTGCCCTCCGCGTCCGTTGCCCCGACGCCGGTCACAGCCCTTCTGCACGCGGTTGCCGTAGTCAAGTCAGGCGTCTTCGCGATTCTCCGCGTCACCTACTTCAGTTTCGGCGCGTTGGTCATCCAGGGCAGCTACGCGCAGTATATCCCGCTGGCGCTGACCTGTTTCACCATCGTCTTTGGCTGCTCGATGGCGCTGAAGGAAAAACACCTGAAAAGGCGGCTGGCCTACTCGACCGTCTCCAACCTCTCCTATATCCTCTTTGGCGCGCTGCTGCTCACCGGCCCGGGGCTGACAGCGGGGCTGATGCACCTGGTGTTCCACGCGCTGATGAAAATCACCCTCTTCCTCATCGCCGGCGTCTTTAACGAGAGGGCGGGCGTCCACCAGATCAGTGAGCTTCACGGCATCGGCAGGGACTGGCCCGCACTCAGCCTGGCGTTCGCGTTGAGCAGCCTGGCGATGACGGGCATTCCTCCTCTCATTGGGTTCCTCAGCAAATGGGCCCTTGCCCAGGCAGCCGTCCTCACCGGAGGCCTGCTCCCCTACCTGGGGCTGGCCGCGCTGCTGGTCAGCGCCGTATTGACCGGCATTTACCTGCTGGTGCCCTCCGTGTTCATGTTCAGCGGGCGACGCCTGGGTACGGCGCCGCCCCTGATGCCGGTGGAAACGGAGATGCGCGCCAGTGTGATGGCGCTGGCCGCGCTGGTTCTGACTGCCATGTTTTTCAGCCAGCCATTGATTGATTTCCTTTCACGCGCCGTGACCGGGACGGTATAAGGAGGTGGGGCACTGATGAGAGCAATCCCGTTGATGCTGGTCGCGCTGCCTTTCCTCGCCGCGGCGCCCGCGTTTGCTCTTGGCCGGCGCAATACCAAGTATGCCTATGCGGTGACCGCCGCGGTCACCGGGGTTTTGGCATTGCTGTCAGCCGTGTTCCTGCTGTTTAGGCAGACTGTGGAGTTCAGCTTCCCGGGCGTGATGGCACTTGGGTTCAGCCTGAAAGCCGACGGGTTCCGGGCGCTGTACGCGGCTGTTGCATGCCTGATGTGGTTCATCACCAGCCTGTTCACGCCGGAATACATGGCCCACGGACATGGACAGGCGCGGTACGCTGCCTTTACCCTGCTGACGATGGGCGCGACGGTTGGCGTCTTCCTCTCAAACGACCTGGTCACCACCTTCCTGTTTTTTGAGATTCTGTCGTTTACCAGCTACACTTGGGTCATCCATGAAGAAACCCCGAAGGCGATGCGTACCGGACAAACCTACCTTGCCATCGCGATTCTGGGTGGCATGACGATGCTGCTGGGGCTGATGATGCTCAAACTTCGCCTGGGAACGCTGCAATTCAGCGCAATGGAGTCCACGGTGAGGAATGTGCCAAAGGAAAGCCTGATTCTACCGGGTGTCCTGATCCTAGCCGGGTTCGGCGCCAAGGCCGGGATGTTCCCGCTGCATGTGTGGCTGCCCAAGGCCCACCCGGTCGCGCCTGCCCCCGCCAGCGCGCTCCTTTCCGGTATCCTGACCAAGGTCGGCATCTTTGGCATCCTTGTGATTTCCACCCGTCTGTTCCTGGGCAACGAGCGCTGGGGCAACCTGCTGCTGATTCTGGGGCTGATTAACATGGCCCTGGGCGCTCTGCTTGCCTTGTTTTCTGTGGACCTCAAGCACACGCTGGCCTGCTCATCCATAAGCCAGATTGGGTTCATCCTGCTGGGCGTCGGGATGCAGGCGTTGCTGGGCGAGCACAACGCCCTGGCGGCTCAAGGCACCGTGCTGCACATGCTCAATCACAGCCTAATCAAACTGGTGCTTTTCATCTGCGCCGGAATCGTATATCTCAAAACGCACAGCCTCAACCTCAACGACATCCGCGGTTTTGGCCGCGGAAAATGGGGCCTGATGCTGTGCTTTGGTGTCGGCGCCGCGTCCATAAGCGGCATCCCGCTGTTCAGCGGGTACGCGAGCAAGACCCTGCTGCATGAAAGCCTTGTGGAGTACATTGATCACCTGAGGCACCTGGGACATAACGCCACGTGGTACAGCATCGCGGAATGGCTGTTCATCCTGACGGGCGGGCTCACCTTCTGCTATATGCTCAAGCTGTTTATCGCGATTTTTATTGAGAAACACCCCAGCCGCCAGGCGGAGTACGACGCGGCGGGGCGGACGATGAAACCGATGACCGGCGTTGCCCTGGGCACAGCCGCCTTGCTGCTGTTCACCCCGGGCCTGCGGCCCGGCGGCTTGCCGACAAGCCTGGCAAACCTCTCGCTGCCCTTCCTCAACGCCCATCCGCCGGAACACGCGGTGGAATACCTGTCCGGCGTCAATCTGCTGGGCGGCGCGAAGTCCCTGCTCGCAGGCTTGTTGCTGTACCTGTTCGTGGTGCGCAGGATGCTCCGGACGCGTATAGGGCATGGCGCAGGCGTATATCTGAATCGCTGGCCGCCGTGGTTGGACCTGGAAGAACTGCTGTACCGCCCGATGGTGCAGGGCTTGACGCGGCTGGGGTATCTGCTGGCAGTCCCTCTGGACCTTCTGATGGAACGTTTGCTGCTGCCGCTGGCTATGCGTGTTCTGGGCGCGGCCGCCGCCTTCCTCGACGGGATAGAAAAGGCCGGCGCCGTGGTAAGCGCGCTGACGACCTTTGTCGCCAGAAGCCTGGAGACCTTCGCGGACGGGGCGGTCGTCTTCCTGATGCATACCATTTTCAAGCGAAAGCGGGAGAAGACGGGCGTGGTGCCGGTAGGCAACCGGTTCACCTATACCCTGGGCCGGTTCGCGGACAACCTTGCGCATATCCTGCGGCGGCTGACCGGCCGCCGCCCGAACGGACACAGCTACACCCACCTGTTCTGGACCGCCTGGAGCACCACGCATGAAACGCTACGGCGCATTCAGAGAACGCTGTCCTTCAGCCTGATTCTGTTTGCCCTGGGGTTGGTGGTGCTGCTTGCCTTCATGCTGGCGAAATAGCCAGCCTGTTTCCCGTCTGACGCTGTCCCTGAAGCAAAAAACCGGGGGTTGTGAATGCGAAGGTGAGGTCTTCCTCCTTCAATCCACAGTACTGCTGTTTATACCTGACAAGGGAGCGAACGCGCCGAGGGTTTGGGCGCTGTCGACGGCTTTATGATGCCGAGAATATCAAGCAGGGCGGCCAACGCCGAGTGAGTATACGACACATAGCGATCATTAGGCAGGCTCAATCAGGCAATGATAACCGCGTTTGAGATCATTCGACCGTTTCCCCTGTCAGCGCCTTCCAGGCCCTGCGCAGCGCGCGCTGGTTGGACGCGCCGTAATCCGGACTGGTGCGGTTGACCTCCTCCATATCCCGCAGGAAATGGATGCACAGGTGGCCGCCAAACCCATTGTCATTGACGGAGCCGGTCAGGTGCGGGCGGTTGTGCATGGCCGCCATGGTCCACCGACCGTCTACCAACTTGACGTAGACGATGTTGATATTCCAGGAAGGCGTCCCAAAGGCGCGGTTCATCAATTGCGTGTCCCGCCAGGTAGCCGGCTCCGAGTCGGCATGGTTGCCCATGGAATAAAAGCGGATCGTAAAGCTGGTGTTGCTGCTCGGATGGTAGACCGTGACGCGCTGGCCGGAGGAAGCGCTTTTTTTAACGTCGTTGAACCAGTGCAGCAATCGGACCTGGGACGCGGAGGGGCCGCCGCCCTTTCCCTCGTCCGCGCCCAGCTGGGACACGGGTACCGCGTATCCCTTGGCGCCAGGGGAAAAGGCCAAAGCCTGGGTCTGCGGCGTGGCAACGCCGGAAATGGTCAAGCCGTTACGCTGCTGGAAACCGACCACCGCCTGATGGGTCGGGATATCGAAGGTGCCGGTCACGGACAGCGGGTAGCCCAGATTCACCAGGGCTTGCTGCAAGGCGCTGACCGCCTTGTCCGCAGCGTCCCGGTTGTCGATTCTCAGCGTCCGGTAACTCAGCGCCGGCGCGTCCGCCGCAATCGCAGAAAGGCTCATGAGCGCCCGGGCGGACTGGCTGCCAAAGACGCCGTCCGCCGTCAAGGCGTTCTTCCGCTGGAACTCCATGACCGCCTGGCGGGTCACTTCGTCATAGTTCCCGGTGACGCGGCAGTTGTACTTCAGTTCGATGAGCCGGCGCTGTAGCGCCTTGACCTCCTCCCCCTGGCTGCCGGACCGGAGGGTAGCGGTGAAGGCCGCGTCGGCGTCCGGCGTCGGGACAGGCGATACGGTGGGCTGCGGGGTAGGCGTCGGGGCGGGGGTCGCCGCGGGAAGGTCAAAGCGCAGGAAGGATGTCATCACATAGCCGGCCCTTCCCTGATACTCCACCTGGCACCAGGCGGAATCCCGGCTCAGGACGCGCACGATGGCGCCGGAAGGAATCTGCCTGAAGACGTTGTTGCCGGTGGACGGCGCGCTGCGGAAGTTCAGCGAGCGTCCGCGCGCGGTATTGACCAGGGCTGTGCTCCCGCCCGGAGGCGGGGTGACGGCGGGGGTTGCAACCGGAGGCGCGGCGGGTATCTGGCTGTCCCCATGGCGCAGAAAGGCGTCCACCACAAAGCCGGTATGGTTCCCGAAGCGAACCTGGCTCCAGGCGCCCAGCCGGGTAAGGACGGAAACGGTCGCGCCGCCCGGAATGACCGTGAGCACCCGGGCGCCGGGGACGGCGCGGTCCCTGAGGTTGAGGCTGCCGGCGTTTGGCGTTGAGACCCGTGCGGTGCTCTCCGCGTCCGCTGGAGGCTGGCTGGATGCAGGCGGCGTGATCTCCGAAGGGGCGGCTGACGGTGTTACGTTTCCACCGGAAGAGAGGAAGGAGGAAACGACGTAGCCTTCCCGGCCTTCATAGATGACCTTCGTCCAGCTGCCGCGGGTATCCAGGACCATGACCATCGCGCCGTTTGGGATCTGCGCGATGGTGTTTTGTCCATAGGAAGCCGTGGAACGCAGGTTGAGGGAGCCCCCGTTCGCAGTTCTGACAGATGCCGTACCCCCGGCGTTCGATGCCGTCGCCGTGGCGGTTCGATCAGGCGCGGAGGCGGGCGCCTCACCGGTTCCTGGTTTGAACTGCGGCGCGAGGCTGTACAGACGTTCCAGGGTCATCCTGCCGGCAAGGCCGTCTGCCTGCAGGCTCTGCTGTTCCTGGAACGCGGTCACCGCACGCTGCGTCGCGTTGCCGTACTTTCCATCCAAGCCCAGCGGAAAGCCCAGAAAGGCCAGGGCGGACTGCAGGGAACGCACCTGTGGCCCCATCGTGCCGGGACGCAGGGTTTCGTAGGCCGTCACGGGCATGACCGCGGACAAGATCAGCAGGCACAGGAAAGCCGCAACCGCCCTGCAGCCCCGGCGCCTGCCCTGCTTGGAATCGAAAGCCCGGATGATGTTCATGCGTGCAGGATAGCATATTATTTCAAATATGTAAATACTTGTTACTAAATTATTACAATATTATTTTTATTTCATTAGAAAGCGCCGCGAACTCGTCCAGGGATAGCCGCTCGCCGCGGACGTCGACCGGGAGGCCGCATGACTGCAGCATTGACAGCGCCTGATCCCGGGAGATCGTGAATCCGGCGGCCAGGTTGTTGGCGAGGGTCTTGCGGCGCATGGCGAATGAAACGCCCAGCAGCCTGAAAAAAAGCGCCTCATCCACTACCGTGACCGGCGGCCGCCGGTGGAAAGGCATCACCAGAAACACGCCGTCCACCTTGGGCGGCGGGGTAAACATGCGGGCGGGCACCCGGACTGCTTCCCTCGGTGCGGCCCTGTATGCCGCAAGAACGGCCAGTGGACCGTATTCCGGCGTGCCCGGCACAGCCAGGACCCGCTTGGCTGCTTCCCGCTGCACCATGACGCTGACGCCCAGAATGGGGAGCGCCTCGCGGAAAAAGCGGTTGAGCAGCGGCGTGGTCAGGTAATAAGGCAGGTTGGCCACAATGTGGAAAGGGCTGTGCGCCGCCATCAGGGACGCGAAATCCGCCTCCATCGCGTCCATCAGGTGCAGGGACACGTTGGGGACGCCGCTGAAGCGATCCAGCAGCACCGGTTCCAGACGGGGGTCAATCTCCAGGGTGACAACCTGCCTGCACCGCCTCGCCAGGGCGAGGGTCAAATCCCCGCGTCCGGCTCCGATTTCCAGCACCGCGTCATCCGGCCCCACGCCGGCGGCGTCCGCCAGGCGGCCTTGCAGCGCCTCGTCAAACAAAAAGTTCTGGCCCAGGGAAAGCCGGTATGCAAATGCGGGCGGCGTCGGCTTCAAAACGTCCGGCACCCGGCCAGGAAAGCCGCGGGAGCTTTGGCGGAGAACGCGGCGGTTCCCATTACCAGGCGCGTCGCGCCGGCACGCGCGACCAGCGCGCAGTTCTCCCCGTTGACGCCCCCGTCCACGCTCAGCGTGCCCGCAAACCCCGCGGCGCGTATCTCCCCGAGTTTGGGGAGCGCTTCCCGGATGAGCTTCTGGCCGCCGAAGCCGGGCTCCACCGTCATCAGCAGCACCAGGTCGCACAGCGGCAGGTAAGGGACAATGGCGGAAACTGGGGTTCCGGGTTTGATGGAAAGACCCGCGCGCAACCCCGCCGCCCGGATCTGCTTCAGGAGCGCCGGGAGGTCGCCTGTGATTTCCAGGTGAATCGTGATTTCGTCGGCGCCGGCTTCCATAAAAGCTTCCAGGTGTTTTTCCGGGTTGCTGATCATCAGGTGCACGTCCCGGCGGATGCCCGGAAAGGCGTTTTTCAGCGCGCCGACCATCGAAGGCCCAAAGGAGAGATTGGGCACGAAGTGCCCGTCCATGACGTCCAGGTGCAGAAGGTCCGCCCCGGCGTCCACCAGGCGGCTGACGTCCCGGTGCACGAACAGGGGATCGGCGGCAAGGACCGAAGGCGCGATTTCAATCATAGCGTTTACTCCATTTCTCTTTGGCTTGAGCCAGCAGTTCCCGGTAGCGCTCCACCCGGCCCGCGTTCAGCGTCCCCCAGCTGACCGCCTCTGTGACCGCGCAGCCGGGTTCCCGGTCATGCAGGCAGGGATCAAAGCGGCATTTCCCCAGGTATGCCTCAAACTCCGGATAATGCCGCGCGAGCTGTTCCGGCTCCAGATCATCAGGCGTTTCCAGCAGGCTGAAGCCCGGCGTGCTCGGCTGGCTGTGGACGC
>JAPXQZ010000054.1:7883-9161 GCA_033813835.1 Clostridia bacterium
AGCCCGGCGTGTCCAGCACCCGCAGCCCCCGCGCCTCAATCAGGGTGATATGGCGCGTGGTTTGACGCCCGCGCCGGATTCTGGGGCTGATGGCGCCGGATTCCTGCTCCCTGCCTGTCAGCCTTGAAATCAGCGTGCTCTTGCCCGCGCCGGACTGCCCGGCAAAGCAGGCCAGGTGATCGGACATGGCCGCGCGCAGCGCGTCCAGCCCTTCCCCCGTCGCCGCGCTGACCGCCAATACGGGAATCCCCGCAGGTTCGTAGGCTTCCTTCAGCGACGGGGCCAGGCTTTGGTCCAGATCCTGCTTGTTGACGGCAAGCAGGGGCGCGATGCCCTGGTCAAACGCGGAGACCAGCAGCTTGTCCACAAGCAGCAGATCCGGCGCCGGCTCCGGTGCCAGGACGATGACCATCAGGCTGACGTTTGCGACCGGCGGCCGCAAGCCCTGGAACGCGCGGGGCAGGATCTCCTCCAGCCAGCCGTGCTCCTCGCCGGTGCCGGGCGAAAACCGTATCCGGTCGCCGACCAGGGGCGTCAGGTTCTGGCGGCGGAACTTTTTTTTGGCACGCAGGACGTACTCCTCCCCCGCCCCGTCCCGAACGGTGTACAGGCCGCCGCGCCCTTCGACAATGGTGCCTTCCCTCATTTTCGCGTGCCTGGTGAAACGTCGGGGCTGGCGGTCGGCGCAGTCGCAGCCGGCACGTAGACGACCAGGTCCACTGCCGTGCCCTCCGCCACCTGTTCTCCTGCGACGGGCAGCTGAGACGCCACGCGACCCCGCTGCCCCGGCTCGTCCACCGGCACTTCGGTGACCTTGCCCACACGCAGTTTGGCACGGCTGAGAATGTCCGCCGCTTCCGTCCAGACGACGCCGCTCAACTCCGGAACCGCGGACTGGCCTGCCGAAATCACCAGCTGCACGATGCCGCCCGCGTCCATCACCGTTCCCGGGAGGGGGTCCTGCGCAAGCACGGTGCCCCGCGGTGCGGGGTTGATGACTTCCTGCGTGACCATCGCCTCCAGCGCGATGCGTTCCAGCGCAGCGTCGGCAGCCTGGGCGGCGATACCGGTCACCTCGGGCACCGCCTTGCGGGCAGGTCCGGAGGAAACCGTAAGCAGGATGACGTCCCCGCGGCGGATGGGGTCGCCCACGTCGTAGTTCTGCGTGATGACAGTGTCCACGGGCTCGTCGCTGCTGGTGCGGACGACCCGCGGCTGCAGTCCCTCCCGTTCGGCTTCACGCAGCGCGCGATCCAGCAGGTAACCGGTCAGCAGCGG
>JAPXQZ010000055.1:0-9130 GCA_033813835.1 Clostridia bacterium
TTCGTCATGTTATCAAAGCGGGAAGGATTTAAACCCGAACTGATGCGTTGCGAGCAAGAAATACAACAGACAGCCTGAAAAACTGTTGACTTTTTATAGGAGTTTTTTCATATTCCACGTCCAGCGGCACCAGCTTCAAGATGGCGTCAAGCATCTGCGGCACGCCCACGCCCTTGGCCTGGATGCTGATGGCCTGCGGCGACTTGGTTACGGGCGGATAGAAGTGGTCCGCGATGACGATCAGGTCGCCATGGCCGGTATCCGCGAGCGCCTTGAGCAAGTCGGAGCCGATGACGTCCGGGATTCCTCTGAGCATTTTAGTATCCTCCTGTTTGATACGGTCTTAGGCCTGTTTTGCGAGGAACGCGTCGATTTCCTCCCGTGTAGGCATGGAGGGCGTCGTACCCAGGCGTTGCACCGATAGCGCTGCCACCGCGTTGGCAAAACGCGCGGCATCCAGCAGGCTTTTGCCTTCCGCCAATGCGGCTGCAAGCCCCCCGTTAAAGGCGTCTCCAGCGCCGGTCGTGTCGACGGCCTTCACCTTGAAGGCCGGAATAATCTGAGAGTGGCCTTCCGTGTTGACGTATACGCCCTGCGCACCCATCGTGATCAGCACGTTCTGAACGCCCTTGTCCAGGAAAACGCGGGCTGCCCGGTCAGCGCTCTCCAGGTCGCTCACGCGTACACCGGTCAGTCCCTCCGCTTCCACCTCATTGGGAGTGACCAGGTAGGCGCCGGATAGGAATTCGTCCGTGATCGGCTGATAGGGAGCCGTGTTGATGATGACGCGAACGCCGTTTTCCTTGGCAAAGGATGCGACCTGCTCGTTGGCATCCTGGTTGACCTCAAGCTGCAGCAGCAAGTAGGCGGACTCAAGGATGCGGCGTTTGACAATGGCAATGTCCTCGGCGTTGAACGTCGCGCAGGCGCCGGGCACGATGATGATCATGTTCTGGCTGCTGTTTTCGTCCACCAGAATCAGCGCGGTACCCGTTCCGACGCTCTCGCTGAAGAAAAGAAAGTCCCGCGGCATCCCCAACGCATCCATGGCTTCCAGCGCGATATTGGCCATGCGGTCCCGGCCAAGCTTGGTCACCATCGCGACGTCGGCGCCTGCCTTGTGCGCCGCGACGCCCTGATTGAACCCCTTTCCCCCCGGACCTTCCATAAACAGGCCGCCGCGGACTGTTTCACCCGGGACGGGCAAGTGCGGCGCCCTGGACATCAAATCCACAACGCAACTGCCGAACACCGTGACCTTTTCCCTCATGACTGCCCTCCTGCCCTCTGTTGGGTTGAAAACCCTTGCCCAGCTGTAATTCCGCTCAGTATCCCGGGTCTGGCAACCTATCCATCAGCAGTTTTACGATTCTGCTGGTGCCAAGCCGGCTGGCACCCAACGCGGCGTAATGCCGCGCGTCCTGCAGGGTTGAAATACCCCCGGCGGCTTTGATCCGTACGCCAGGCGCCACGTGACGGGCAAACAAGACCACGTCCTCAAAGGTCGCGCCGCCCCCCGCGAAGCCGGTCGAGGTTTTGATGAAGTCCGCACCTGACTCGCTGACGATATTACACATCCTTACTTTTTCCTCGTCGGTCAGCAGGCAGGCCTCGACAATGACCTTCAAAATCCTCATTCCGGCAGCATCCTTCAGTTGCCTGATCTCTTCGCGGGTGTCGGCGTACCGCCCGGCCTTCAGCATTCCGATATTGATGACCATATCGATCTCATCCGCGCCCAGTTCTATCGCCTCGCGGGCTTCCCAGCTCTTGCTGGCGGTGGTTGTGTTCCCATTGGGAAAACCGATGACCGTACAGACGGCAATCCTGCCCCCGAGATAATCATGTGCCTGTGCAACGTATCAAGGGGGGATGCAGACTGACGCGGTATGATAAGCGACCGCTTCGTCACACAGAACCCGGATATCCTCCCAGGTGGCCGTCTGCTTGAGCAGCGTATGGTCGACCAGGGCGCAAAGCTCGCGGTCTGTCATCATCATTCTCCTTTGGCCACTGGGCTTCGTCCCGGATTCCGAAACGCTATCATCCCGATTCCCCTGCCACGCAGCAAACGAACACCGTTAACCATGCTATTTCATCTGGGGCAGGAGCGTTGCATCCCTTGCCATGTAACCATCTGCAAGCTAACAGAACACATACTCCATGTCAATGTGTAAATTGCTCTATTTCATATTGAAAAATAAAATGTTTCGTTGTAAAGTTTCATCCGAGCGTGCAGGGCGGCATGTCTTATCATGGCTTGAACCCTCGGGTAGTTCCTTTTATGAGCAGCCATGCGGGGTTCAGGCAGGAGGCGGGAGAATGGAAAAAGCAAGCTCCATCAACGAAATTGCGGCGCTTTCGGGCGTATCGCCCACCACCGTGTCACGCGTATTCAGCGGCAGCGCCCGCGTCAGCGCCCGGACAAGGGATGTGGTGATGGGGATTGCAAAAGAGCGGGGGTATCAGCCGCGGCACTACCGCAGGCGCGTATCCACGTCTGTGCATGACGCCGCCGTGGGCATCATTGTCCCGGATATCGAAAATCCCTTTTTTCACCAGATTATCCGCGCGATTATTGAAGAACTGGGCCAGCATGGCATCGAACTGGTCATCTGCGATACCAATGAGCTTCCCAACCGGGAAATTCGCTACCTGAGCCTGCTCAAGCAGTTCAGCGTAAATGGAATCATTATCGCGCCGACCTCGGAAAACGCGGAGTACAATGGCGCATTCCTCAAAGAGCTTCATGAAAAGGGCATGCCCATCGTCGTGCTGGACCGGGACGTGAAGGGAATCGGGCTCAGCGGCGTATTCCAAAACAGTTACGACGCGTCCTTCAGCGCGGTGGATACGCTGATTGGGCGCGGGCACAGCCGAATTGCCATTATCGGCGGCCCCATCACTTCCAAGCCTGGCCTGGACAGAATGGTCGGTTACATGGACGCGCTGAAAAAGCACGACGTCGCCGTGCGCCAGGAATACATCCTCTACGGCGACTTCAAAGCGAAAAGCGGCTACACGCTGACCCGGCAATTGCTGCGGGAGCACGCAGAGGTTACCGCGATCTTCGCCGCCAACAACCTCATGTCCCTCGGATCGCTTCAGGCCATCCGGGAGGCAGGCTTATCCATTCCGGAGGATATATCGTTCATCTCATACGGTTCCCTGCAGCCTTTTGAGATCAACCAGTCCGGCGGAATCACCGAACTGGCGGAGCCCGCGGAGCAAATGGGCTACGAATGCGCCCATCTGATGCTTGAGAAAATCTCCACCAAGCGAAAAGGGAACCGCGTCGTGAAGCGGGTCAGCCTGGAAACCACGTTGGTTCTGCGGGGCTCTGAAGCGTTCCCGGTGAACCGAAAACCTTAGGAAACACAGACTCTGATCGTCCTTTGAGCCGTCAGGTCCTCCATGCGCGTCGCCCGGCAGCAATGCCGGGCGACGGATTCATTACCGATACGATCTTACAGTGCTCTGATGTAACGGTACACGCTGGAGGGGCCGTAGTAATTGGTGGTGTAGATGCGGCGATAGGGCAGGATTTTGTAATAGTAGTAGCGCCCCCGGACCAGATTGACGTCCGTGTAGGTCAAGGCGGTCGTGGTATAAATCTTGGCATAGGCGCCTGTCGCAGTAGTGCTGCGGTAGATTTCAAAGCCGGAAGCGCCTGCAGATTTAGCCCAGGTCAGGGTAATCCGTCCAATGCCGGACGTCTTGATGGTGGCGATGGTGGGGACTCCCATGGGCACCCCGGCCTTGTAGCCGCTCAGAAGGGTGGCGTCATAGATATTGCCGTCGACGATGTTGTAGCCAATAACCTTGAAGAAGTACCGGGTTCCCGCGGTGAGGTAGGTTTTGGCGAAGGTCGTGCCGGTGGTTTTCCCGGCGAGTGTATAGATTCCAGTCGGCGTGGTGGAATAGTAAACCTTGTAGCCGTCGATGCCGTCGACGGGATTCCAGGTGACGCGGAGCGCCGTTGCGTTGATGCTGGTGACGCTGACAATCCCCGGCGCGGGCAGCGGCGCGACGGCGGTGACGATGCTGTTTTTTGAAATCTCCACGCCGTCTGCCTTGTCGTATACGACCGCCTCGGCATAGGTTGGCCCCGGAATCCTGGGCGTGTAGGAATGCTGAAGTCCGCTGGTGAAGTCCCCGTTGAACACCAGGATGCCGGACGTGAACACCTTGATGCGGGTCTGGTAATCCCCGGTGGACGGCGCGACGTTCAGGGTCCAGAACAGCAGGTCGCCGACCGTCGCGGTAGTCCGGTTCACGGTAATCCAGATGTCCGTCGCGGCCATCTGCGCCGGCGGCGCTGCCACGGGTGACAGGCCGAGCAGCAGCACAGCGCACAGGATGGCAGAAAGCAGCCTTTTTTTCATGGTTTCCTCCTTTTCAGTCCGGCCAGTACTATAAGCAGGTTGGAAAATCAAGCCTGTTGAATCTGTACAACATCATAGGGAAAGCCAGGCATGCTGTCAATCAGGGGCGCTTTGCCTCCCTGGAGAAGAGCAGCGTCTGCATTTCAACATCCGCCACGCCGTCCACCGGCAGGCCGTTGCGCTTCTCAAAGCGCTTCACCGTTTCAGCGGTGTTCACCTGGAATACGTCGTTGAAGCTGTTCCCGCGGAAATATCCCAGTTTGTAGAAGCGTTCCTTGAGCTTCAGGACGTCCGGGCCCTTGTCGCCAATTGTCAGGCTCCGGTAGGTAGCGTCCATCGCCGGATCCGGCGCGACCAGGAAGGAGGACATCACGTACCCCTCTACGTCCTCAAAGCGAATCTTCGTCCATTCCTCTCCTTTTTCCAGCACGTCCACCCGGGTGCCGTTAGGGATTCGGCCGACGATTTTCCCCATCTTGTCAGCTGTCGCCCGCATATTCAGGGCGCCCCTGTTCGCTGTGCGCACAATGGCAACCTCTGCCTCGAGGCTGGCAGGCTCCGTGGCGGATGGTTCTTCCGCAGCCGGTTCTTCCGCGACCGGTTCAGCCGCAGCCGGCTCCTCCGCCGCGCGTTCTTCCGCCGCGGGTTCTTCCGCCGCTTCCTCGACCTTGAAGGATCCGTCCCCGGCCGGTTCAGACGCCGGCAGAGGTATCACGGCAGGCTCCACGCCCTCGAAGAGCAGTGCCAGCATCAAGCTGTCGGCGATGCCGTCCACCGGCAAACTTTTGCTCTCCTCAAAGCGTTTGACCATTTCCGCGGTGGTATCCTGATAGCGGCTGTTAAACTGGGCAGATTTGCTGAAGCCCAGCTCGTAAAGGCGCTGCTTGAGGGCGCGCACCTCATCCCCGCTGTCCCCGATATTCAGGGCCTTATAGCGGGGCAGGCTGCCCATCGCGGCGTAGTAGGCCGCCGTATCCGCGTCGTAGGCGCTTTCATAGGTCACTTCGGTGTTTTCATCCGTGATGACAATCCAACTGCGCCCGGGCTGGAGCACCAGCTCCTTGCCGTTCTGGTCAAAGAAGACCGTGCGGCTCTGCGCGGTCGCGCGCGCCCAGGCGCCGGCGATATACTTGCCGCCGATAAAGATGTCCGCGGCGCCGGTGCCGATCACGTCGGGCAGCAGGGGGTTGCTGGAGCGGTTGTTGAAAGTCAGTTTGGTCCGCTGCACGATGACGTTGGCGTAGGTCAGTTCTGCCGCGGGCGCGAGCAGGTCGGTATACAGGCCCTTAGCAGTATAACGGACGTATACCTTCCGGTTCATGTCGTAGAGGAAGGATGAAGCGGTCGACATGTTCTGCTTGTGGACGATGCTGAAGCGGTACGCGTCAGGGCCAGCATGCGCCGGGCCGTCGGCGAAGAGGAAGGGCCGCTGGCGGAACTCATAGGCGGAGACCTGCGCCGCAAGCTCGCTGACGTGGGCGGAAACGTTGTGCGGCGCGGCATGGTATTTGGTGCGCGGGAACAATGCCTTGTACTTGTTCCCGATGCCGTCCATCTCCAGCCCCTTGGCCGGCACGCCGTACTTGCGGATGCCCTCGCGGAAGTTGCTGCCCGCGGTCGTCTGCTCGCCGTAGTGCAACAGCAGCGCGTCCCATTCCTCGCGCAGGTCCGCATGCATCAGGCGCGCGGAGCGCACCGGGCCTGCTTCCTGCGGCAAGCGGTCGGCAAACAGGGCGGTCAGGCGCGTCCAGCCGGCACCGGAAATGGGCAACTCGTACATGATATCCGCCGCATCCAGGCCCCACTGGGGCAGCGCGCCCAGATTGTTGTCAATCTGGCAGAGGACGGGAAGGTACTTGGCGTTCGATGTGGGCAGGCCGGTGGTTGAACTGACGCCGGGAATCACCGGATTGTCCGGAAAACCGCCGTCCGCCTGGCGGCCCTGCAGGGGGATATCCCGGGACAGGACGCTGGGAATCTGGACGGGCGGCACAGCCTCCTGGGCAATAGCCGCCGGCGCAACAAGCAGAACCAGCAGCAAAAGCGCGATAAACCTCTTCATGATGTCATCCTTTCATCACAATTTCGTAACATTATACCGCCGAAAAGCGAAAACATCAACCGGGGCAATCAGGGGACCCCGGCAGTATCCCGGGTGAGCCGCACGAGCGGCTGATTCTTATCATAGATCAGCTCGATATAGGTATCGTTGAGCGACCAGGTCATGTCGCCTTCCGGGCTGACGGTGACGGGATCCGCGTAGCGCATGTACAGGGAAATAAAGGCCGAGTAATAGGACTGCTCGTTGCGTAGCGAATAGGTGATTCCTTCGAGCCCGCCGCCAGCAAAGGCGAAAGAAACGGAGCATGGGATGCGGAACAGGGCAGTCTCAGAAATCCGGACACCATTCCCATCCGCTTCAGCGCCTTCCAGACCGATAACGGAATCCATAGGCGCGCCCCATTCAAGCTCCCGCATGGCTTCGTAATGCACGTCATATAGCGGCTCCAGGCCAAAGCCGGCAACACCGTGGACGTACAGCTGCCGGCTTTCAAACTGGTCGGCGAATTCCCTGGCGATGCGCGCCAGGCGCCACTGACCGTCCACCTTCAGGTAAGCATACCATTCGACGTAATACTCGTGGTTCTCCGCGTCTTCGAACGAAAACGGAAGCACCCGGTACTCATACCGCCGTTCGCCGACCCGCGCCGTATAGATCAGGTACGTATCGGCAAGCCCGGAAAAGTCCTCCCCTTCAAATCCAGGGATGCTCTGCAGCTCGGTGTACCCTTCCGGCCCTGAAAAACCGTTGAGCAGAAGAATTGCCCTGACCTTTTCCCCGCGCGGCAGCCTGTCGAGCTGTTCGGCGTAATCAGCAGCCACCCCCGCCGCTGAAAACGAAAGCCCCTCCCGGCCTGACGCTGCCTCGGCGCTGTCGAGCACCTGGTTGACTGACTCCTCCAGTCCAGGCATCTCCTCGCCAATCAGGGGCGTGCGGTTGGCCGTCAGGCCGCGGTAGGGCGTCTGCGGGTCGACAATCTGGTAATAGGTGAAGCCGTATATTTTGAACTGCGGCATGCCGTTGACAAAGGACACCGTCATCGGCTCGCCGATCTCGGGGTGGGTGAAGGTCATGCCCAAGGCAAACGCCGGCAGGGCAACCGAAAGCGCTAGTATCAGGGCGAGAGAGGCAATCCAGATTTTCTTCATGGGTTTCTTCCTTCCTCCGCCGTCTGACGGTCCGGTGCCGGCGGATACAGCAGAAATTCCCGGACCTCCTTGATTTCCGCCTCCATGTCGTCCGCGACGACGACCTGGTGCATGTTGACCCGCCTGGTTCTATAGGCGCTGGCAGGGGAACGCCGGTACTGGAGGCTGTCGAGGGAAAAACCGCTGCGCGGCAGGGCGCGCGCCATCAGCAGCAGGTCGAATATTGTCAGGTTCGTTTCCACCAGGGGAGGGATGTCGCCGACGACACGCCCCGCATCCCGCAGCGTCATCTTCGGCAGTTTTTCCATCAAAGCCGCGAGTACCCGGATCTGGCGGTCGTTGCGCGCCTTGTTGGATTCGATGGGGTCGATGCCCATATCCCGCACGCGCATGAACGCCTGCGCCTGCTTTCCGTCAAAGTGGCGGACACCCGCCTCGGCCTTGGGCTGGATGACCGGGGAAGCGTTGACGACAGGAAGCTCCTCCTCCAGGATTTCGACATCAACACCGCCCATGCTGTCGATAATGCCGACGGCCTTGAGGATATCCACCTGCAGATACAGGCGGATATCGGTGCCCAGCAGCCCGTTGACCGCGTCCAACAGCATCTCCGGGCCGCCGAAGTATGAAGCGGTGGACAGCTTGTTTTTCCCATGCCCGTCCGGGAGGTCCACCAGGTAATCCCTTTCCACGCTAAGCACCCGGATGCCATAAACGTCCGGCTGGACGGCGAGAATCAGGATGGCGTCCGCCCGGCTCATGTTTTCATCGTCCGAGACTGTCCGGTATCCCACCCGGTCGGTTCCCAGCAGCAGCACGCGGAAGGCTTCCGGCCGGGAAGCTGACGCAGCCGCTGGCATAATGACCAGCAGGCACAGAAAGAACACCAGGGCGCGTTTCAACGGATGCATCCCGGCAGCCCTGACGATGTCTCGCGGGAATCAGACGAGGACATATCCCAAAACCGGTTTGTCCGCCAGCTCCACCCGTTCCTTCTCCATCAGCACGTCGCGCAGGCGCGACTGCTGCAGGCGCTCGACAAACACCACGGCGTCAGACTCCGCCAGGCCGTTGACCGCGTCTGCGCTCTGGTTGACGCCCGCGGAGGGAATCAGGGTTACGTCCCTGCCCTCCAGCTGCGCGGAAAGCCGCTGCGCCGCGCGTGTGATGTCCTGTTCCGGCAGCGTTCCGGTCACCAGCACCCGGCGATGTTCTCCCGCCAGCTGAGCGACGTTGGCACCGGCCAGACGAAAGCCATCCGGCTCGTCTTGGAGCAGCTGTTCCCCGGCCAGGCGGTTCTTCAGGCGGGTGACGCAAAACCCCTTCTTCTTGGGCTTGATTCCACCCAGAAAGCGGACACCGAGCTGACTTTGAATCTGGCTGGCGAACTGCACCGGCATCTTCGCCAGATACAGCAAAACGGCAAGGACGACGCCCAGCACAAACCCCAGAAGGAAGCCCAGTATCGCGCTCTTGACCATATTGGACGTCAGGGAAGGCGCGGAGGGACGCCCATTGTTGAGCGTTTCGATTTC
>JAPXQZ010000056.1:0-9127 GCA_033813835.1 Clostridia bacterium
CTTGTAGGATTTGTCCACCGTGCCCGCGTCCGGGTAGCCCTGGGTGGGGAAACGGAAAATGTAGCCGTACTCCCAGGCATGCTCGTTGACCCAGGCGGCCTGAGGGGTTTCCTGGAAGCGCATGTTGTTCAGCGCGATGTCGTTCTTGTCGTAGACGTCGATGCTGACGCTCAGGCCGGTATGGTAGTCGCTGGTACCCGGGAAGGCCACCCGCTCACGCGCCTTCTCGACCAGCGCGTCGCCGGAATAGCGGTCGGTGAACTTCTTGGTCTCCTCTTCCCAGTATTTGACCTGGGTCGCCGCGTCGCGGTAGCCGCCGCGGATGATGTAGTGTTCCAGCCCCGCGGCCTTTGCGTCGGCCACCATCTTGTCCAGCGGCGCGATGGCGACGGGCTGCAGGGTGACCGCGGCGTTCTCCACCGGAACCCGGTATTTGGTCGTGACGCCGACGGAGGCCATCTCCCCCTCTACCAACGTGAAGTCCACGGGCATCGAATGCCAGCGGTTGACCAGCATCAGCCCGCCTTTGAGCAGGTCCGCGCGCGTTACGCGGACTTCGCGGACGTTGGTGATGGGAAACTCACTTACATCCAGCACGTCCCAGCCCTGGGCCTTGGGCTCCGGCCAGGTCCGGGTTTCGCCGGCGTTGAGGCTGGCCTGCTGCTCTGCGAGTTCCCGGTTGTAGTCCTCGACCAGCTGCTTGTTCTCATCCTGCACGCGTTGGGCCAGGCGGTCCCGCTCGCCCTTCTGGTACTTGTCCATCAGGACAAAGCCGGTCACCAGCAGCGCGAACAACACCAGCAGGACGATGGTCCACTTCAGCAAGGTGCGGAACGGGTCCGCCTTCTTCGCGTTTGACATCTTCAACATCCTTTCGCGCGCAAGCGCAGGTGGACTCCCCCGGAATCTGCCCATGATATAACAGAAATGTAACAATCTGTCAACGGTTCCTGATTTTCCCTGGGTTTTTATGAAGGGCCGGGAGCCTCCTCCTGCTCCTCCAGCAGCAGGGCGAGGGCATCCATCGCGGCCTGTTCGTCCGGGCCTTCGGCCAGGAGGGTCATGACCCGCCCGGACAGGCTGCCCAGGGATAGCAGCCCCAGGGTGGATTTTGCGTTGAAGGTGCCGCGTGCGTCCTGCAGCACCAGGCGCGCGGAAAACGACGCGGCGGCGCGTGCCAGCCGACCGGCCCGCAGGGCTGTAAACGGCAGCGTCCCTCCCAGGGTCACCTTGCGCGTCAGCACACCCGCCTTCTTTCCCGGGTTATTCCCGGCTTTCTTTCTCTTCCTGTCCTTCCGCCAACCGCTTCAGCGCGCGCATCCGGTGCTGGACCGCGGATTTGGAAACCGGAGGCTCCGCCAGGGCGCCCAGCTCTTCCAGGGAGGCGTCTGGCCGGCTGAGGCGCAGCCGGGCCATCGCTTCCAGGGCTTTGGGGAGGGAGGACAGCCCGCGGCTTTTGGAGAGGGACTCAATCATCGCCACCTGCGCCTGCGCCGCTGCGAGCTGGCGCCCCAGATTGGCCTGGTCGCAGTTGACCGCACGGTTGGCGCTTCCGGTCAGGCTCTTTTCCGCTCGGCTGTTCTCCATGGACAGCACGGAAAGGGAAGCGCCCATCAGCTTGAGCAGCTCGGCGACTTGGTCGCCGCCGGATACCGTCACAATCGCGCCGCCGCGCCTTGAGCCGACGGACGCCTGCAGCCCGACGTGGCCCAGCACGCGCCGAAGCCGGACCGCCCGCGCCTGATCCTGGTAAAGCCACTCGGCGCGGTAGCGCCGGCGCGGGTCGGACACATAGCCGCAGGCCAGGAAGGAGCCGCGCAGGTAGGCGCGCCGGCAACAGTTGCGCCGCATCACCCGCCGGGGGGCGGAAAAGCGCTCCGTTCCCCCCCTATCCGGCCGCAGCATGCCCTGGTCCCGCAGCAGCCTCCGGCTGTCCTCCAGGGACAGCTGGAGCAGGTACTGCCTGCGCCCGGCAACCTGCTCCCGCAGCAGCAGCCGCGGCCGGGACGCAGCGGGGCCGGCGGCGTTGAAGAGGCGCAATACGCGTTTAATCACCGCCGCGCTTTGCGCCCTGAAACTCAGCCGCACCTCCCGGTTGCCTGTGAGCGTCATGACCGAGGTACCGAAAACCATCGCGCCCAGCTCGGCGGTGACGCAGCAGCGCCCCGACAGGGGCAGGGTGGCAAGCTCAGCCTTGACCCGGGCGGAGAAACTCACGCCACGCTTTCCCCGACCAGGCGCACTTCCGGCTCCAGACGGACGCCGAAACGCTCCAGCACCCGTTCCTGCACGAGGTTCTTTAAGGCGATAAAATCCCGCGTCGTCGCGCCACCCAGGTTGATCAGGAAACCGGCGTGCTTTTCGGACACCTGCGCCCCGCCGACCGTCAGGCCCTTGAGCCCGGCCTGCTCGATGAGGGCGCCGGCGAAATACCCAGGCGGGCGCTTGAAAAAGGAACCGGCGCTGGGCCAGGCGAGGGGCTGCTTTTCCCGGCGCATCTCCTGAAAACCCGCCATGGTGGCATACAGCGCCTCCCGGTTGCCGGGGGCAAGCAGCAGCGTCGCGCCCAGGACGACCAGGCCTTCCTCCATCATGCGGCTGTGCCGGTAGGCAAAGTCCGCGCCGCGGTTGGTCAGGATAATCCGTCTGCCGTCCGGGGTCAGGCAGTCCACCGACTCGACGACCTGGGACATTTCCCCGTTGAAGGCGCCCGCGTTCATGACCAGCGCGCCGCCCAGGGAACCGGGGATGCCCGCCGCGAACGCCAATCCCGCCAGGTTGTGGTCCGCCGCGAAATATGCCAGCGCCTTGAGCATGACCCCCGCTTCGGCCTTCAGCCGCAATCCTTCCAGCGCCATCCCGGCGAATCCCTGCCCGAAGCGGACGACCAGCCCGTCGAATCCCTCGTCCGAAATCAGGAGGTTGGAACCGTTGCCGACCAGAAGCACCGGTACGCTCCGCTCCTTTGCCAAAAGCAGCGCCGCCGCCGCCTCTTCCTCTCCCCGCACGTCCAGGAACCACCGCGCGGGTCCTCCGGTCCTGATGGTCGTATAGTCCGCCAAACGCACCGATGTTTCAAAGCGGCGCTCGCGCAGCGCTTGCCACGCCCCGCCCAGGTCGCCTGTCATCGTATCCCTCCGTAGCAACATTATCGTATCATGTACGCCTTGTCCTTGCAAGCGCCGTTTTTTCCATCACCCTCCAGGTCAGATAAACAGGCGCTTGCGAATGGCCTCCTTGAGGTGCTTGTTCTGTTCCACCCCCGCCAGCATCAGCGCGACCACCATGACCGGAATGGCCGCATAGACCGACCAGCGCAGGGACAGGCCGCCGAAAACGCCCAGATCCAGCACCATTTCGATGCCCACCAGCCATAGCGCGAACAGCGTGACTACGACGGCGGCGCGGTAGAGTTTGCGCACCGCCTGGCGCCGCCAGGCCAGGAGCACCGCGAGGACCACGAGGCCGGTGAGCAGCAGCAGCGGCAGCACCACGCCCAGATACCAGGAAAAGCCGTCGTTGAGCGCGGCGATGAGCGCCAGGTAGCCGCACAGCGCGAGCACGTCCAAGGCGACGGCCAGATAGGGGCGCCGAAGGTTAAACAGCAGCGGCACGGCCAGAAAGCACCAGAGCATGACCAGGGCGCCGACAACGTAGGGCGACCAGTTGCCCCCGCCGTCGATCAGGTCGAGGACGAGCGAAACAAGCATGGGAATGAGCACCGCGACGATGGACAGCAGCCGGGCGTATCCCCGGTCGATGCGCACGGCGGCTTCCTCCATCGTTTCCGGATAGGCACCCTCGGAAGCAGGCGTCAACGGCTGGCGCGGGTTATACACCGGCGTCTGGCACAGCGGGCAGGATTTCAGCTCCCCCGCAAGCTCCACGCCGCACTGGACACAGTATGACAAGGCTTCCTCCTATTATCGGCCGTTTAAAACTCGTTGCTCTGGATGTAAACGGGCACACCCAGGCGGACGAGCGAGGTAAAGAAGTCGCGCTCTACCAGCGACTCCTGGATGGTACGGGAAAAGTTGACGCAGGTCCGCTCGAATGCGCTGACGACCGCGCAGGAGATCGGCGTGCGCCGCGCCGGGCCAAGTATGATTTCCGCCTGCGCGACATATTCCCGCATCTGCGGCGGCAGATCCACCTGGCCCAGGTTGGTCAGCGTGCTGGTCATGTAGCTTTCCCCGGTAAAGCGGTACATGATTTTGAGCACCAGCGTTTTGACAAACAGGGGCGCGGCGCGTAGCAGGGCGTTTCGCTCCGCCCGGACGTTGAGGGAAAACCGGGCGTTGAGCGCCTTCTCCGCCGTTTCAAGCCCCATGTAGTGGCCGACCAGCGCGATCAGCTCCTCCAGGCTGTACCCGCCCAGACCGGTATCAACGGGGACGTTGACGTAAAACGAAAAGTTGCGCAGTGTCCGGGAAGGATAAAACCGCCGCAGGTTGACCGGCACGGACAACTTGACCGGCTTGCGCTTCCCGCGGGCGCTTTGCGCCTTGCGCGCGATGAGCGCCTGCAGCAGCAGGGCGCACAGCAGGGTGTTGACCGTGGCGCCGCGTTCCCGCGCGGCGTCCTTCAGCCGGGCCGTATCCATCACCCCGGTGGTCACCCGCAGGAGGCCGAACCGCCCCGGCGTTCCCCGCAGGTTCCAGGCTTTCCGCTCCGCCCGGGGGCGGGTGGCCTCGCGGGCGTATTTGGCAAAGGAGTCCTCCCATTCCTCCGGCTGGGGTTCCTCCCGTGTGTCCAGCACAGGCGGGGCGGCGGGCACCCGCACACCGTGGCGCAGGAACAGATATTCCGCGACCAGGGTGCTTAGGAAAGTAAACGCCCCGCTGCCGTCCGCCAGCGCATGGAAGACCTCCAGCGCCACGCGGCGCCTGTGAACCCGCAGGCGGAACTGGAAGCCGTGGCCGGCCGTCAGGTTGATGGGAAGCATGGGGTTGCGCGCGTCAGGCTCTACCATGGGCACGCGCCCCTGGCGCTCGAAAAAATGCCAGAACAGACCGCGCCGCAGGCGGTAGGAAAACAGCGGAATCCGCCTCAGGGTCGTCTCCAGCGCCTGCTGCATCAGGGCTTTGTCCACGTCATCCTTCAGCGTCATGGAAACGCGGAACAGCGGCATCCAGCCTTTCGTGCGCGCGGCGGGGTAAATCTTGGCCGCGTTGTCCAGACTCAGCCATTCGGGAATCACCTGCCGCGGCTTCTGGCTCAAGGCGCGCCGCCCAGGAAATCCCGCAACATCGCCTGCGCCTGGCGGGCTTCCGGCACCGGGTAGAGCGGATAAACGTGCCACATGCCCGGCTCTGTGTGGAGTTTCGCGTCCACGCCTGCCGCTTGCAGCCGGGAAGACAGTTCCTCCGATTCCGCCAGCAGAATTTCGTCTCCCCCGGCGATGAGGAGCGTCGGTGGCAGGCCGGACAGGTCGCCAAAAAGCGAAGAGACCAGCGGATCCCTGGGGTCGTGCCCCGCCAGGTAGAAGTCCGCCGCTTGGCGCAGGCCCTCGCAGCTGAGCACCGGGTCGCGTCCCATTGACTGGCAGGCTTCCAGCGACTGGCTCAAATCCACCCAGGGCGAAAGCGCCGCGATGCGGGCAGGCTGGGGCAGTCCCAGTTCCTTGAGCTGCAGCGCCAGGCTGAAGCACAGCCCGCCGCCGGCGGATTCGCCCGCCAGCGCGATTTCTCCGGGCTCGTAGCGCGACAGGACCCGGCGGTAGGCATCCACCGCATCGGACAGCGCCGCAGGAAAGGGATGCTCCGGCGCCAGCCGATAGCCCAGGCAAAGACAAGCCCTGCCGGTCTCCAGCGCCAGCATGCCGCCGAAACGGCGGGCATAGGCCAGGCTGCCGGCCGTATAGGCGCCACCATGCAGGTACAGGATGGCGCCCTTCAGGCGGCCTTGCCTGGGGTAGAGCCAGGCCGCCTGACAATGGGTGAGCCGCACCGGACGCGAATAGGTCTTGTTGGCCGCCGCCCTCGACCCCAGGCCGGCAAGCGCGTCCTGCAGCTTCCGCTGGCGCTGCAGGTCCATGGCGTTGAAGAGAGGGTTGAGCAGGCTGATCTGCGCCTTGAGCAGCGCGCTGATGACGCTTGGCAACCGCATTCCCCCTTTCCGGAACTGCATGGATTGTACCACGGGGCGCAAGAACGGGCTATCACAGGCACTAAGGTTGAGAAAACAGGTTGCGGCCGAGATTCTTCAGTTGACATTCTTCAGGGCGCGATAAGCGGCTTGAACGCCAGCAGCAGGGCGTAGAGAAGAATGAACACGAGGGTGTTGAGCGAGAGGAAAACGGAGAGGAAGGCCTTCTCCCCCTCCTCCCCCGAATAGACCGGCAGCACGAAGGGCGCGGGCAGGGACAGCATCGTCAGGAGCGCCAGTAGCAGGTAAGGGTCGTAGGGAATGAACCGGAACAGCAGGAAGACCAGCCCGCCGCCCACCAACAGCACCAGCGGGAGGCGCAGCAGCAGCGCCGCCGCCGCGCGCCGGAGCAGAAGCGCCGAGAAATCCAGCTCAAACCCGATGGCCAGCAGGATGAGCACGGCCGTGGGCGCGCTGACGAACGCGCATATCGCGTCCAGCGTTTCCATCAAAACGCCGCCTTCCAGCCGGGCTGCCAGCCCGCTCGCCCCCAGCAGCAGGCCCAGGAACACCGCCAGCAGCACGGGATTGCCCGCCGTCTCCCGAAGGGAGGCAGACAGGGACTGACGCTCTCCGGACTGCTGGCGCAGCAGGAACAGGTACAGGGTGAACACAAAGATCTCATGCCCCAGGTCCGCGACGGCCGCCGCGGGCATATGCTGCTCCCCCGCCAGCAGCAGGAACAGCGGGAAGCCCAGCATCCCCATCTCAAACCCGGTCAGGGTGAAGGGCAGCAGGGCGCTGATGCCGCCGAAACGCCGCTTCGCCAGGTAGCCCGCCCCCAGCAGTACCAGGCAGATCAGCAGCACGAATCCTGCCACCACCAGGGTGTCGCGGCTGTACTCCGCCTTGTAAAAGGCCCGCAGGATAACGAAGGGTAGGGTGATGCGGGCGACCACAGTCTTTAAGGCGGAAACCGCCCGGTCGTCCAGCAGCGCGGTCTTCTTCGCCGCGACACCCAGGCCCAGGGCGACCAGGACGGGCAGCAGCCGGGTGAGCAGGGATGAAAGGATCATGGCGTTGACCTCCCTGACTTTTCTGGCTTTGATCATAGCATATTCAGCCTGCCGTTTTACGGGCGCACGACCTCACAGGGAATTCTTGTCCCCCTCCCCGCGCTGGGCTATACTGTATGAGTGGGCGTTTGCCCGCAGAGGAGAGGATATGCGCAAGACCAAGATTATCTGCACCCTGGGCCCGGCTTCCAACAGGAAGGAAATCATCCAGCAGCTCATCAAGGAGGGGATGAACGTCGCGCGCTTCAACTTCTCCCACGGCAGCCATGAGACGCACCTGGCGCTGTTCAAGGAACTCAGCAAGGCGCGCAACGAGCTGGACGCCGCCATCGGCACCATCCTGGACACCAGGGGGCCGGAGGTCCGCATCGGGAACCTGAAGGGCGGCAGGGCATTTTTAAAGGACGGGGCGGACTTTGACCTGGTGACGGAACCCATTGAGGGCGACGAGACCCAGGCGTCCATCACCTACAAGGACCTTCCCCGCGACCTGGGCGACAAGCGCCGCATCCTGCTGGACGACGGGCTGATCGAGCTGGAGGTGCTGGAGGCGCGGGAAGACCGCATTCATACGCGCGTGCTGACCGGCGGCGAAATCACCAACCGCCGCGGCGTCAATATCCCCGGCACCCGGCTGTCCATGCCCTACCTGAGCCAGGCGGATAAGGACGACATCCTTTTCGGCATCCGCACCGGCTTTGACATCGTGGCGGCCTCCTTCGTTAGAAACCGCGACGACGTGCAGCAGATGCGCGATTTCCTTGATGAGAATGGCGGCAGCCACATCCGCATCATGGCCAAAATCGAGAACGCCGAGGGTGTATCCAATCTGGAGGACATCATCAAGGTCTGCGACTCGGTGATGATTGCACGGGGCGACATGGGCGTGGAAATCCCCTATGAGGAAATCCCTGTCATCCAGAAGCGCATCATCAAGGTCGCCTCCATGGCCGGCAAGCAGGTCATCACCGCAACCCAGATGCTCAACAGCATGATTGAGCATCCCCGCCCCACCCGCGCCGAAATCACCGACGTCGCCAACGCGATTTACGACGGCACCAGCGCCATCATGCTCTCCGGCGAGACCGCCAACGGCAAATACCCGGTGGAAGCCGTGCACACGATGGCGCGCATCGCCCGTCGGACAGAGAAGGACATCAACTATAAGAAGCGCTTCTTTATCGACAACATGTACCAGGACGCGCACAACATCACTGACGCGATTTCCCACGCGACCTGCCTGATTGCCTACAACCTGAACGCGGACGCCATCATTACCGTGACCAAGTCGGGCACCACCGCTTACATGATCAGCCGTTTCCGCTCCGATATCCCCATCATCGCCTGCACGCCGGACGCCACGGTCTGGCGGCAGATGAGCCTGTCCTGGGGTGTGACGGGGCTGATGGTGGGCGAGGAGCGGGTGATGGAGGTGCTGTTCGACCACGCCATCAACACGGCGAAACTGGCGGGGCTGGTCAAGGCCGGCGACACGGTGGTGCTGACCACGGGCATCCCCCTGTCCCAGTCCGGCAGCACCAACCTGATCAAAGTCGCGACCGTACCGGAATGAGACGTGAAACCACGCAGGGGCAAGCGCCCGGTCCCCGGGCGGATATCCGGGCAATGGGCCCCGAAGACCATGAGGGGAAGGCCCGGGTGCACTACCTGCCCTAGCAGGAAGCCTACGAAGGAATCTTGGATGCGGACTGCCTGAAGGGCAGGACGCTGGAAAACTGCCGGGAGATGGCCCGGCGCTGGCCGGAACGCTGCCTGGTCGCCGACGTGGAGGGGCAGATTGTTGGCTTCGCCGCCTACGGACCCTGCGGCGACGAAGGCCTTTCCGGCTGCGGAGAGGTTTTCGCGCTGTATGTGCTGCGGGCATATCAGGGACAAAAGATCGGATATGCGCTGATGAACGCCTGCCTGCGGGAACTGGACGGCGTCCGCGCGGTCATTCTGTG
>JAPXQZ010000057.1:0-9088 GCA_033813835.1 Clostridia bacterium
CATAGCCGCCCAGGCCGCTGCCCAGGATGACGGCGATGTCCGCCGGGCCGCAGCTGTGCTGCACGATGCCGGCCGCGCGCTTGATTTCCTTGTACTCCGTCATGACAAACCCTCCAGTTCCTTAAGGAAGGACGACGCGCCGTAGCGTTCCCCGAGCCCGAAAAAGTTGGCGATTGTGGCAGCGACGTCCGCGAAGGTCTCCCGGTCGCCCAAGTGGCGGTGGCGCCTGGTTTCCCTTTTCCAGGCGAGCAGGGGCGCGTGTTCCCGCGTGTGGTCCGTGCCTCTGAACGTCGGGTCGCAGCCGTGGTCCGCCGTGATGATCAACAGGTCCCCCGGCTCCATGGCTTGCGTGATTTGAAGCAGCGCCCCGTCGAACTCCTTCAGCGCGCGGGCATAGTTCTCCGCGTCCCGGCGATGGCCGTGCACCATGTCGAAGTCCACGAGGTTGACGAACAGCAGTCCCTCGAAAGGCCGTTTCAGTGCCTTGAGGGTCGCTTCGATGCAGGCTTTGTTGCCGGCGGCGTGGTCGCTTTGCGTCAGGCCGCGCCCGGCGAAGATGTCCTCGATCTTCCCGATGCCGATGACGTCTTTCCCTGCGTCCTTCAGGTCGTCCAGCACCGTTCGTCCCGGAGGCATCAGGGAAAAATCCCTCCTGGCCGCCGTGCGCGTGAACTGTCCCGCGCGATCGCCCGTAAACGGCCTGGCGATGACCCGGCCCACCGCGTAATCCCCGGTGAGCATGCCCCGCGCGATTTCGCAGATTTCATACAGCCTGTCGAGGGGGACGACTGCCTCGTGCGCGGCAATCTGGAACACCGAGTCCGCCGAGGTGTACACGATGGGATAGCCGGTTTTGACATGCGCCTCTCCCAGCTGCTGGATGATGGCGGTGCCGCTGGCGGCAAAGTTGCCCAGGGTCTTCGTGCCGATCGCCGCCTCGAAGCGCGCGATGAACTCCCCCGGGAACCCGTCCGGAAAGGTGGGGAAGGGCGCGCGCAGCGTGACGCCGGCCATTTCCCAGTGCCCGGTCGTCGTGTCTTTTCCGGGTGCCTGCTCTTTCAGCCGCGCGGACAGCCCCCTGGCTTCCGGGTTCTCCGGCAGCGTCGCCTGGGGGATGGCGCCCAGCCCCATCGCCTCCAGGTTGGGCAGGCGCAAGCCGGTCGCCCGCACGGTATTCCCCAGCGTATTGGCCCCTTCGTCCCCGTATTTCCCGGCATCGGGCAGCGCGCCCGCGCCGACGGAATCCAGCACAATCAGAATGGCTCTGTTCATTTCATCCCTCCAATTCCATTGTACACGCAAACAGGAACGACGTGACAGGTTTCTTGGAAAAACAACCTGTCGTATAATGGCTCCGCGAGGTGCAGCGGATGGAGTGGATGGCGACGGCCGCCTTCGGCCTGGAAGGCCTGGTCAAAAAGGAACTGGAGCAGCTAGGCTTCAAGGCGTCTGCCGGCCAGGGCGGCGCCCGGTTTGAGGCGGAACTGGAAGGCGCGTTCCTGGCCAACCTCTGGCTGGCCTGTGCCGATCGGGTGCTTTTGGTGCTGGGAGAGCAACAGGTTACCACCTTTGAGGAGCTGTTTGACTTCGTCCATTCCCTGCCCTGGGGAGACCTCCTGCCGCGGGACGCGGCCTTCCCCGTCAGCGGCAACTGCGTGCGCAGCCAATTGATGAGCGTGAGCGACTGCCAGCGCATCGCCAAGAAAGCCATCGCCGGGAAACTGAAAGACCGCTACGCGCAGGATTGGTTTCCGGAAACGGGCGCCTCCTATCCCGTCAGCGTGACCCTCCACCGGGATGTCGCCCGGGTGACGCTGGACGCCTCCGGGGACGCGCTCAACAAGCGGGGCTACCGCACCTGGGTCGGCGAGGCGCCCCTCCGCGAAACGCTGGCCGCCGCGCTGGTCCGCCTGTCCCCCTGGCGGCCGGGCGAACCCCTATACGACCCCTGTTGCGGGTCGGGCACGCTCTTGATCGAGGCGGCCTTCCTGGCTTCCGACCGCGCGCCGGGGCTGTACAGGCGGTTCGCCATGGAGCAGTGGGCGGGCGTCAGCGCACGGGCGCTGGAGGGAATGCGCCGGGAGGCGAGTGAGCGGTTCCAGCGGGATAAAGTCGCCGGAATCCAGGGAAGCGACCTGGACCCGGCGGTGCTGGAACTGTGCGCCAGGCACCTGAAACAGGCGGGGTTGTTGGGGCTCATCCCTATAGAACGGAAGGATCTGCGCGACGTGCGCCTGAAAGCAGAAGCGCCCTGTTTCCTGACCAACCCGCCCTATGGAGAACGGTTGGGCGACCGGAAAAAATCGGCGCGGATCGCGGCCGCGCTGGGGAGATTGCTCTCCGGGCACCCGGGAGGGAGGCTGTGCGCCATCACCGCCGATCCCGCATTCGAGCGGCAGGCGGGAAAAAAAGCGGCCAGCCGCAGGCGACTGTACAACGGGCGGATCGAGTGCGAGTTCTTGATTATACGATCATAGCGCCGCTTAGATAAAAACTGTTTCTTCCTCCGCAAACCCATCCTGCGCCGGGGGAAGCCGGTCACAGACCATCAACAGGGCGTCCTCACCGTTATCCCCGTAATACCGTTTCCGGACGGATACCCGGATGAAACCAAGGCTTTCATACAGCGAAATGGCGGCGGCGTTGGAGGCACGGACTTCCAGCGTCAGGTAACGTACGCCCAGGTTGGCCGCGTACTGCATGAGGGCCTGCATCAGCGCCCGCCCGACGCCCCGCCCCCGCTCCTCCGGCGCAACGGCCACGTTTGTGATATGGCCTTCGTCCAGGATAACGTGCGCGCCGGCGAAGCCCAGCAGCGTCCCGTCCCGCTGCGCCACCAGGTAGCGGGCGACCGGGTTCTGCTCCATCTCGTAGATAAAATCCGCCTCCGACCAGGGATGGGCGAACACCCGCTTTTCCAGGAGGGCAATCGCGCCGGCGTCCGCCGCGGTCATCCGCCGGAGTTCAACCTTGTTCATTGGACAGTGCCCTGGCGCGCTCAGCCTGGGGCGCGCGGAGGTAGCTGGGCATCAGCTTCCCCGGCGGCACCGCGCGTTCCGGGTGCAAAAAAGCGATGAACGCGGCGGCCGCGGCACCGGGCAGCACCGCGAAGGCGGGCGCGAAGCGCGCGCGGATGCCAAGCGCCCTTTCAATCCCTTCTTTCGACGGCGCCAGGCCGTCCCCGAGGAAATAGAACCGCTTCCCCAAGGGACTTACCGCCGCTAAAAAATCAGCAAGCGGGAGCGCCGCGTCCGGCGTCAGGCGGTTGCCGTTTTGGAAGGCAGCGCCGTAGACCTGCCCGCCCCGCGCGTCGCGGATGGCGCATATAACCTCCTCCCCTCCAACCGGCCAGGAAGCTGCCATCGCCTCCAGCGCGTTGACCGGCACGCAGGAAATGCCCAGCCCGCGGGCCATGCCCTGGGCGGCGGCCACCGCGATGCGGACCCCGGTAAAGGATCCCGGCCCGACTACCGCCGCGATGAGGGATACTTCCCCAATCTCAAGCCCCGCGCGCGCCAGCGCCTCGTCGACCATGGGCATCAGGTTGCGGGAATGCGTTTTCCGGTTGACGGCGCGGGCCTCATAGGCCAGGCCGCCGTCTTTCATGACCGCGACGCTGCAGGCAGGACCTGATGTATCCAGCGCGAGGATGTTCACGCCCCTTCGCCTCCTTCACTGATTTCCCTGATATCGGGAACCGGGAAGCCGCCCCGTCCGGACAGGGTGATTTCTCGCGCATCCCCTCCCAGGGGGCGAAGGGCAATCTCCAGGCAGTCCTCCGGCAGCAGAACCTCCGCGCGCCCGTGCCACTCAATCAGCGTGACCCAGTCGCCCCGGATGAACTCATCCAGCCCGGAAACCAGCAGCTCTTCCGGGTCCCGGATGCGGTACCAGTCAAAATGGTGCAGGATGACCCGCCCGGATTGATAGACGTTCAGAAGCGTGAAGGTCGGGCTGGTGACAGGCTCCATGATCCCCAGCCCCCGCGCGACGCCCCGCGCCAGTTCGCTCTTGCCCGCGCCCAGGGGGCCGCTGATCAGCACGACGTCGCCGGGCTTCAAAAACCCGGACAGCGCGCGGCCGACGGCCTGCGTGTCAGCCCTGCTCCGGGACAGAAGGCTCTGCGTCATGGTCCGCTTCCTTGAGAATGCCGGATAAGCGTTTGTACAAGGCAAAGGTCAGCGCGCTGTTGACGGCGCCTTTGATGAGGTTGAACGGCAGAATGGCACCGAACAGATAGCCATTCACGTTGAGCCCCATGCCCGCCATCACCTGCTCGTAGGAGGGGCCGAAATACGTGGGAAGCAGGAGAAAGCGGTTGGAAAGGATACCCGCCAGCGCCATGAGCAGCGTGCCGATGCCCATGCCCAGCAGCGCGTTGTTGCGGGTGCGCGCCTTTCTGTACAGGAGGACGGGCGGCAAAAGGAAGGACAGCCCGATGATGACGTTGGCCAGTTCGCCCACGCCCCCCGTCGTCCCGCCCAGGATATGGACGGCGTTGGTAATGACCAGAGCGAGCGACATGATGGCGGGGCCTTCCGAGAACCCCAACAGCAGCAGGGGAGTAAAGGAAAAATCCAGTTTCAGCCAGGGCGCGAAAAAGGCCAGCGGGATTTCCGGGAAGTAACTGAGGATGATGGCCAGCGCTGTCATCAGCGCCGCGTAGGTCAAGGAGACGGTCCGGGTTCTTTTTAGCATCGGGGAATCCTCCAATCAATGATTCGCCCCAGGCATTCCCGGGGCGAACCATGGCGCACGGCCTGTCTTCTCTCATCCAGACTGTACTGTCGGCCATGGAATCTCACCATGTCAGCCTGATGGCTCGCGGGCTTTACCGCCGGTGGGGAATTTCACCCCGCCCCGAAGACGCTTGGTATTCAACTATGTCTAATGTAACACCGTCCGTCTGCCCCGTCAAGCGGAAAACAGGAGGACGGGGCCTTCCTGGCGCACGCTCAGTTCGTGGCAGCACCTGGCGCCGAAAAGCGCCTCCATTCCCCGGATAAATCCGGGCAGGCCGTCGCGCGGCACGAAATTGAGGGTCGTGCCCGCGAAGCCGCCGCCGTGGACGCGGCAGGCTCCCCCCCCTGCAAGCAGCGTCTGCGCGCGCGCCAGCGCCAGAGACAGGGGCTGTTCCCGCGCTCTGACGCTGATGTTTTGCAGCAGTGTCCAGGAGGAAAGCCCGGATAAACGGACCTGGTCGAGAAAGCCCTCAAAATCGCTGTTCTGAAGCGCCGCCGCCGCCGCGTCCACGCGCAGGTTTTCCTGGTAAAAGTGCATCGCCCGCTGGCAGGCGCGGTCTCCCGCCATTGCCCGGACTTTCGGCAAACCCTCCAGAAAGCGTTCATAGGGCACGTCCCGCAGCACCCGGCTGCCCAGCGCCGCCGCCGCGGCCTTCATTTCCAGGGGGATGGCGCTGTAGGCGTCCGTCAGGTCGTCGTGGCTGCTGCCGGTATCGACGATGACCATCGCGTATCCCGCGCCCGAAAAGGAAGAGGGCAGTGCCTCGACCGCGGGCTGCGGGTTCTGGAAGTCGATGGCGATGAAACCGCCGAAGGAGGAGGCCATCTGGTCCATCAGGCCGCTGGGCTTCATAAAATGGACGTTCTCTGCATACTGGCCCACCTGCGCCCGCGTGACAGGGTCCAACGATTGGCCGCCGTACAGCGCGTCCTGAATCAAGCACATAAGCACCTCGAAGGACGCGGAGGAGGATAGCCCGGAGCCTGAAAACACGTCGGACGAAACGACGGCGTCAAACCCACCGTACGGTTTTCCACGGAGGTTCAGGCCCGCGGCGACACCGCGGATGAGCGAAGCCGTCGTGCCGGCTTCCGCAGGGTCTGCACCGAGGGTTTCCAAGTCCAGCGACAGGGGCGGATATCCCTGGCTGAACAAATGAACCTGAAAATCTTTCCGCGGGGAAAACACCGCGGCCGCGTCCAGGTTGATCGCAGCCGCCAGCACCTTGCCCTGGTTGTGGTCTGTATGGTTGCCCAGGATTTCCGCACGGCCGGGGGCACAGGCCATCATCAGCCGCCCGGGCTCCGGGAAACGCCGGCGGTAATCGTCGATCAGCGCCGCGTAGCGCGCCGCGTCCCTTCCGTCCTCGCCGTACAGGGAGGCAAGAACGTCCCGCCCCTGCCCGGAAGCCAGCCATTGCTTCGCCATCTCAGTCCGCATCACCCATTCCCCCGTCGAAAATCTGCTGCCAGAAGGCCAGGAACTTATCAACGCCGCGCTCCGCAAGGCCCGCCTCAAATACCATGAACTGCGCGTCTGTCGTCTGCCACTCCCCCATGACGAAGCGCGCGACAGACTCATCCACGAAGCGCCCCAACGATGCCTGAAGGGGACCGATTTCATCCTCCTGCTCCCTGCTTAAGGCAAAGGGCGGGAAGGGATCTTTCGCCACCGCGGCGACTTTGTCCGCTTCCTCGCCTAGGACTTTCACCATCGGATCCGTATACCGGCGGAAAAAGCCGTCCGGCGAGATGCCGGGCGCCGAATAGTCGGTGGAGATGACTGCGCGGGCGAGATAATCACCCCCGGATTCCTCCCGCACCAGGCGCCAGGTTCTGTCGCCGTCCGTCACGTAGTCGGTTCCTTCTTCGCCCACGGCAGCCAGGACGGCGCCTTCCTGCGCATACAGGCCGTCCACCCAGGAAAGCGCGCGGCCGACGTCCGCGCAGGCGGATGTCACCGCGAAGGCGCCATAGAACACAGGGCTTGAAATCGTGCGATAGACCGCCTTCCCCTCATGGGGAATCGGGGGCAGGGCAACGTACTGCCCCGCCCAGTCCACCGGCACCAGGTGCGCCGGCGACGGCGCGAAAAAAGCGCCCAACCGGTTGGCGGCCTTCGGGTCGTTCTGGCGGCGGACGGCGTCAACGGTGGAAAAAGCGCCGTTGTCCAGCAGCCCCGCGTCCCAGGCGTCCTTCAGCCAGCGGATAAACGGCCGGAAACCATCTTCCAGCGGCTGGTACCTGACCGAACCGCCGTCCGCAAAGACGTAATAGTCGTTTGCCGCCAGGCCCCAGGCATGCGCCAGGTATCTGAGGTCGTAGGCACCCTGGAAGCTCAGCGGAATCTCGTCCGCGCGGCCGTTCCGGTTGGGGTCGCCATTCCGGAACGCCTCCAATGCCAGCCGCAGTTCCTCTGTCGTCGCCGGAAGCAAAAGGCCCAGGCGGTCCAGCCATTCCCGGTTGATCCACAGCACATTCTGGGCGGGGATTTCAGAAAGATGCGGCAGCGCGGGTATCACGCCGCCCGGCAGGGTCACCGCGCGGGCCAGGTCCGGGTCTTTTTCCAGAAGCGCGAAAAACGCGGGAGCATACTGCGCAAGGTAGGGCGCCAGATCCACCAGGACGCCGGCATCGTACAGCTCCATCGCGTCCGCAGGGGTGAGGCGCGCCTTGAACAGCACGTCCGGCAGGAATCCTTCCCCCGTCTTCAGCAGGTCGAGCGCGGCGCGGTACTTCCCGGCGTCGCCAAACTGGGTAAAGCGGAAGCGCAGCCCGGTTCTTTTCTCCATGCGCCGGAAAAAGAAATGGTCCTCCCAGACGCGCCCGTTGTCAGAGGGTTCAAAGCCCATCATGGACATTTCCACGCCGTTATAGGCTTTGGAGATGTGGGGCATAAGACATGAAAGAAAGAGCAGCGCGGACAGCACAACGGCGAGGAATCTTTTCAAAACCATACCTCCGGATGGAGCAGGGTGGAAACCAGCCTACCCCGCAGGGCAAGGTCCAGCAGCCACAGCAGCAGCAAATGGCCTGGGTAGGCGGCGTAGCCCAGCCATTTGGGCATCCTCCAGCCGCTGCGGGTATCGAAGAGCATCAGGGGCAGCGACAGGATGGCCAGGGATTGCAGCCGGAAGAGGCCCAGCAGCTCATTGGCCGCCCCGATGAACCGCTCAAAGGGTGTGCCGGCGAGCGCGCCGGGTTCCAGCCGCGGAAAGACGGAACTGCCGCCGCCCCAGTACAGGCAGAAGGCGACCATCAGCGCGGCCAGGCCGCCCCGGCTGTCGCGGGCAAAATACATCAGCAGAATCAGCAGCACGCCCCGCCAGCCGTAATCCATCCGGAAAGCCGCCGCCAGGATCAGGCACAGGGCAGGCCCCCACACCTGGCTGCCGAACCATTTCAGGCGCACGCCCTGGATGGCGAGAAGCCCCAGCAGCAGGGTAGCCATCACGTTGAATTCCAGCAGCCCATGGGTCAAGGCCAGCATATAAAACGGCTGGGAAACCACCGCCATCAGGAGGAGACGCAGGGCATAGCGCCGCCAGTCCCGCGTTTTTTCCGCCCCGATGGCAACACCCCAGGCAAACAAGGGGAAGGCAATGCGCCCGATGACACGCAGCAGGGTGACGCCGGGGAAGAAAATCACCCCGACGTGGTCCACGACCATCGTGAGGATGGCGACCAGCTTGAGCAGGGACTGGTCCCGGTTCGGCTTCGCCAGCGGGGTGGGCCGGGCGTTCATGTCATACATCTCCCGCGCAGTATAATTCGCCCCGCGCAGGCATGCAAGCGCTACGGGCGCGCCTTGCCGGGTATCCTTTTGGTATGGTAGGATACCAGCCTGAGGAGGTCGCCGGAAATACCGTCCATTTCCGCGGTTCCGCCCCGGATGAAGGAGTTCCCGAATGCGTGTATTGATAACCAACGACGACGGCATTTTCGCGCCGGGCATCCAGACGCTGGCCAAGGTGGCCGTGGAGGCCGGCCACAGCGTCGTTGTCGCCGCGCCTGCCAGCCAGCAAAGTGCGACCGGTCACCGGCTGACCATCAACGAGATGCTGCTGGTGACGGAAATGGAAATGGATCCCCGGTTCAAGGCCTACGCCGTGGGCGGCACGCCGGTGGACTGCGTGCGGATCGGCCGGCGGGTCAGCGAGGAGCCTCTTGATTTCTGTCTGTCGGGCATTAACGACGGGGTCAACCTGGGGACGGACCTCTTCTACTCCGGAACGGCGGCCGCCGCCCGGGAAGCCTCGATGCTCTACCTTCCCAGCATGGCCGTTTCCATCCAGACAGGCGCGGACGAGGACATGCGCAGGATGCTGGCGGAGCACGCGATGATG
>JAPXQZ010000058.1:0-9078 GCA_033813835.1 Clostridia bacterium
CATCAGGATCTTGTCTATGGTGTCGTTCTTGTACTGCATGAAGTTGAGGGTGGCGCCGGAATAGTAGATGGCGTCCAGGCTGGTGTCCACGTCGTCGATGACGCCCCATTCGATGTAGTTGATCTCGTACGTCTTGCCCTTGGTCACGATTTCCGTGTAGGTGGCGGGCTCCACGATGGACAGGTTGATGGCGATGCCCGCCTCGGCGCAGTTGGCCTTGAAGATGTTGGCGATGGCGTCGATGTTGTTGGTGTTGTTGCGGCAGGTGAGGGTGAAGGCCATGTCCTTGCCGTCCTTCTCGCGCACGCCGTCGCCGTTGGTGTCCACGTACCCGGCGTTTTCCAGCAGCGCCTTGGCAGCCTCGATGTCAAAGGCCGGGAAGGTCGCGGCGCCCTCCACCATGTTGGCGAAGACGGGGGAGATGGGGCTGTACATCGGCACGCCGCCGCCCTGGATGGCGATGTTGACCAGCGCCTCGCGGTCCACGGTGTGGGCGATGGCCTCGCGCACCACCTGGTCGGCCAGGAAGGGGTTGTTCTTGTAGTTGAAGGAGAAGTAGCCGTAGCCCAGGGAGTTGACCTTGACCAGGCCGAACTTGTCCGGCTCAGCTTCCAGCTGCTGCTGTACCGCGACGCTCAGGGCGCTGGAGCCGCAGTCCACCTCGCCCGACTTGATGGCCAGCATCAGGGAGTTGGGGTCGGTATAGATGCGGATGGTGAAGCCGTCCAGGTAGGCGCCCAGGCCTCCGTTGGCCAGCGGCCAGTTGGGCACGCGGGAGAACTTGTAGTACTCGCCCTTCTTGAACTCGTCCAGCTTGAAGGGGCCGAAGCCGATGGTGGGGATTTCCGCATTGGCGAAGTCCTCGATGCCCTCGATGAGGTGCTTGGGCATGATGTCCACCCAGAAGCCGACGTTGGTCATGAAGTCGACCTGGGGCTCCTTGAGGGTATACTCGACGGTCAGTTCGTCGACGGCCTTGGCGCTCTCGACGTTGGAATAGTAGTCCGAGCCGAAGTTGACCGCGTGGGTGGCGCAGTATACGGCGGTGAAGGCCAGATCCTCGGCGGTGAAGGGCACCCCGTCGTGCCAGGACAGGCCGCCGTGGATTTTGGCCGTCCAGGTCTTCATGTCGTCGCTGACGGAGTAGCTTTCCAGGATGTAGGGCACCTTCTTGGCGTTCTCGTCAAACACCAGCAGGGAGGGGTAGAGGATGTTGGCGACCAGGGCGGCGTTGAGGTCGTTGGAGATCCAGCCGTTGAGGGCGTAGGGGTCGCCGTTCATGCCGATTTTCAGCTCGCCGCCCACCAGGCTGGCGTCGCCCTCCGCGGGGGCGGCCAGGGTCATGGACAGCAGCAGAGCTAGGAGCAACAGTGCGGACAGGAACCTTTTCATCGTCTTTCTACTCCTTTTTCCAGATATGTATGTAGAAATGCCGCCGCATTTCCGCATCGGGGGGGAGGGGTCACTTCACCCAGACCTGCTCGAGCACGCGCAGCACGTTGCCGCCGACGGCCTTGGCGATGTCGGCGTCGGAATAGCCGTGGGCGACCAGCCAGCGGATGATGTTGATGGAGGCTTCCGTCGGGTTTTCCAGGCCTTTGACGTATTCGACCTCCTCGTACTGCACGTCGTTGTTGCGCGTGTCCTTGATGGACAGGCTGGCGGCGTAGGCGTGGTGGAGGCCGACGTGGTCGCCGTAGAGGGAGTCCACGCCGAAGGCGACGTGGTCAATACCCAGAAGGTTCGCGGCATACTCGAAGTGTTCCATGACCGAGTCGATGTCGTGGGTGTTGCGGGTCTTGGTCATCGTGGTGTGGGGAGCCGACTCGATGCACACGACGCCGCCGCGGCCGGCGACCTCCTTCATCACGTAGTCCTCGAACAGGCGCTTGGAGTTCCACAGCGCCTTGGCGCCCACGTGGGTCATCAGGATGGGCTTTTCGCTGTGGATGGCGGTGTCCTGCGCGGTCTTGTGCCCGCAGTGGGACACGTCGATGAGCATGCCCACCTTGTTCATCCGCCGCACCGCTTCCTTGCCGAACTTGGTCAGCCCGCCGTCCGCATCCTCCTTCAGGCCGTTGCCCAGGGGATTGGACTCGGAATAGGTGATTCCCATGACCCGGACGCCGAAGCCGTAGAGCACGTCGATGCGGTCCAGCTCGTTCTCAATCGGCGTCGCGCACTCCAGGACGGGCACCCAGGCGATGCGGCCCTCGGCCTTGGCGCGGTGGATATCGGCGACTGTTTTACACTGGATGAGGAAATCCTGCTGGTGCAGGTCGCACAGCCGCATCCCCAGGTCGTGGAGGACGTCGGTCCATTTCCAGCCGCTCTTGGAGGTGATGTTGCAGGAGCCGTCCATCAGGTTGTCAAAGACGCAGTCGATGTAGCTCTCCGCCAGCGCGTCGTAGGCGCAAAACTCGCGCCCCGCGTTGTGGTAGAGCTTGCTCTGGTGCATATCCTCCGGGAAATAGCAGGGGTGCTCGTGGGCGGCGATGACGACGTTCGTTTCGGCGATGCGCTTCACGCGCTCCTCCTGGGCCGCGTCCGAAAGCGGCACCAGGGTGCGGCCGGCCCAGTCCCACTTCGCCAGCTTGAACACCGGGTAGTCCGTCCCCGGCGTCAGGTAGTCGAACGCCTTGTAGCCCTTGTACGCCTTCTTGGTCATGTCCGCCTGTTCCTCCTTGCGTCGATATGTTTTCCCGGGGTCACCGGGTCTTGGGGTTCAGGGTGTCGTTGATGGCGTTGCCCAGGATGTTGAAGCTGACCACGTACAGCGTGATGGCGACGCTGGGCCACAGCCACCACCAGACCGGGTTGGGGGTCTTGAGCAGGGCGCCGGAGTCCCACGCCTTCTTGAGGATGAGCCCCCAGCTCCAGGTGTTGGGGTCGCCCAGGCCCAGGAAGCTCAGGCCCGATTCGCTCAGCACCGCGGTGGCCATGACCAGGGTCAGGTTGACCATGACCGGGCCGATGATGTTCAGCAGGATGTGCTTGAAGAGGATCTTGGGCTTGGATACGCCCAGGGAGCGGGAGACCTCGATGAAGGGCATCTCGGAGGTGCGCAGGGTGGCGTTGCGGGTGACCCGGGCCAGGCTAGGCCAGGAGAGGATGCCGATGACGATGCCCACATTGGTCACCGACGACCCTGCGATGGCGGCGATGACGATCATCAGGGGCATCATGGGCATGGTCATGAAAATCTCGATGACCGCGTCGATGAACCCGCCCACGCGGCCCTTGAAGTAGCCGCTGATCAAGCCCAGGGGCACGCCGATGGCGGCGGCGCACACGACGGCCATCGCCGATACGTACACCGAGGTGCGCGCGCCCCAGACGATTTCGCTCATCACGTCCAAGCCCAGGTTGTCCGTGCCCATCCAGTGGGTCTGGCTGGGCGGCGCCTCGATGTTGCGGCCGTAGCCCTTGGGGTACTTGGCCAGCAGCGGCGCCGCCAGCCCGATGGCGATGATGACCAGCACGATGACCAGCCCCGCCATGCCCAGCTTGTTGCGGCGGAAGGCCTGGAAGAACGTCTTCTGGTTCATGCGCGGGCACCTCCCAGCTTGACCCGCGGGTCGATCCACGCGAGGACGAGGTCGGTCAGGATGTTGATGACCACCGTGGTCGCGGAGAGGAAGAGGAAGGCGCCCTGCAGGACGGGGTAGTCCAGGGTGGAGACGGCGTCGAAGATCTGCCGCCCGACGCCCGGCCAGGAGTAGATGCTCTCGGTCATGATGGCGCCGCCCATCAGGTGGGAAATCATGATGCCCGTCGCCGTGATGGTGGGAATCATCGCGTTTTTCAGCGCGTGCCGGCGGGTGACGTAGCGCTCGTCCCAGCCCTTGGCGTAGGCGGTGCGGATGTAGTCCTCCTTCTGCACCTCGATCATGCTGTTGCGGGTGTAGAGGATGATGGAGGTGCAGTTGCCGATGAAGAGGGTGAAGGTGGGCAGCACCGCGTGGCGCAGCACATCCACGGTGAAGGCGAAACCCTTGGCCGGGGGCGGGGTGTAGGCGCCGCCGGTGGGCAGGATGCGCAGCAGGTACCCGAACAGGTACAGCAGGGAGAAGGACAGGAAGGGGATGAAGATGGAAATGCCCACCATCGTCACCACGTTGACGGCGCGGTCAAAGGCGCCGTTGCGCTTCTTGGCGGCGCGGATGCCCACGGGGATGCCCACCAGGAGGGCGAGCGAGACGCTCAGCCCCAGCAGCAGCAGGGTCCAGGGCAGCTTCTGCAGCAGCAGGGTGGTGACCAGGTCGCGGTTTTTGAAGGACATGCCGAAGTTGCCCTGCAGCAGCTGCCCCAGATAGATGAAATACTGGGTGAGCACCGGCTTGTCCAGGCCGAACTGGGCGGTCATCTTGGCGACGGTTTCCGCGCTCATCTTCGGGTCGATCATCATGCTGACCGGGTCAGCCGGGATGAGCCGCAGCAGGAAGAAGGTGAAGGTGACGGACACGAACACCGTCAGCAGGCCGCGCACCATGCGCCGAACGAGATATTTTCCCATACCGCCTACGCCTCCTCGATGCCCGGCTGCGCGTAGTGGCAGCGGACGAAGTGCCCGGGCTCCAGTTCCCGCAGCTCCGGATGCGCGTCGCGGCAGTCCTCCCGCGCCATGAAGCAGCGGGACTGGAAGCGGCAGCCGCGGGGCAGGTTGACGGCGCCGGGGATGTCTCCCTCCAGCAGGATGCGCTTCTTTTTGACCGTGGGGTCGGGATTGGGGATGGCGGAGATGAGCGCCCGGGTGTAGGGGTGGGCCGTCCGCTCAAACAGCTGCCGGGAGGAGGCGTGCTCCATCACCTCGCCCAGGTACATCACGATGATGTCGTCGCTGACGAACTTCACCACCGACAGGTCGTGGCTGATGAAGACGTAGGTGAGGTTGAACTCCTCCTTCAATTGGGCGAAGAGGTTGAGCACCTGGGCCTGCACCGACACGTCCAGCGCGCTGACGGCCTCGTCGCAGATGATGAGGCGGGGGTTCATCGCCAGCGCCCGGGCGATGTTGATGCGCTGGTGCTGGCCGCCGGAAAACTCGTGCGGAAAGCGGGTGACCATCTCCCGCTGCAGCCCCACGCGCTCCAGCATCCGGGCGACGTGTTCCTTCACTTCCTTCTGGGTCTTGAACAGCCGGTGCTCCCGGAGGGGCTCGGCGATGGCGTCGCCCACGCGCACCCGCGGGTCCAGGGAGGCGTAGGGGTCCTGGAAAATCATCTGCATGTCCCGGCGGATTTCGCCGCTCTGGCGTTCCTTCAGCGGCAGGATGTCGCGGCCCTTGTAGGTGACCGTGCCCGCCGTGGCCGGGATGAGTTTGAGCAGCAGCCGCGCCAGGGTGGACTTGCCCGAACCGCTCTCCCCGACCACGCCCAGGGTCTGCCCGCGGCGCAGGTCGAAGTTCAGGTCATCCACCGCGTGCAGCAGCAGGGGCTTTGAAAACCAGGCGTTGTTGATGTTGAAATGCTTGGTCAGGCCCCGCACGCCCAGCATCACGCCGCCGTCCGTCATGCCATCACCTCCTCGTACAGGTAGCAGGCCGCGTGGTGGCGGTCGTTGAGGATGCAGCGGGCGGGCTTGCGCTCCGAACAGACGGGCATTTTGTAGTCGCAGCGGGGCGCGTAGCGGCAGCCCGGAGTGAAGTTGCGCACCGTGGGCACGACGCCGGGGATGTTGTACAGGGTGTTCCCGCGGGAGCGCAGGGTGGGCAGCGCCAGCAGCAGTCCCTTGGTATAGGGGTGGGCGGGGTGCAGGAACACCTCCTCCACCGTGCCGGCCTCCACGATCTGCCCGGCGTACATCACCGTGACCTCGTCGCAGACCTCGGCGACGATGCCCAGGTTGTGGGTGATGAACATCAGGGAGCCGCCCGCCTTCAGGCGGACCATCAAGTCCAGCACCTGGGCCTGGATGGTCACGTCCAGGGCGGTGGTCGCCTCGTCGGCAATCAGCAGCGCCGGGCTGCAGGCGATGGCCATGGCGATCATGGTGCGCTGGCGCATGCCGCCGGAAAACTGGTGGGGATAGTTCTTCATCCGCTTTTCGGGGTTGGGGATGCCGACCTTGTGCAGTAGCTCGAGGGTGGCCGCCTTCAGTTCGGCTTCCGGCATCTGCGGGTTATGGCGGCGGATGGCCTCGCCAATCTGCATGCCGATGGTCAGGACGGGGTTCAAGCAGGTCATCGGATCCTGGAAAATCATCGCCACGTCGCGCCCGCGGATATCGCCCATCTCCCGGGGCGTCTTCGACATCAGGTCCATTCCCTTCAGCGAGACGCTGCCCCCCGCGACCCGCGCGGCAGCCGGCAGCAGGCGCATCACCGCCAGGCTGGTGATGGACTTGCCGCAGCCCGACTCGCCCACGATGCCCAGCGCCTTGCCCTCCGGCAGGGTGAAGGAGATATCGTCCAGCAGGTTGTAGCGGCGGCCCTCGTCGTCCTGAAGGTCGAGACGGAAACTGTCAAAGCGCAGGATGTCCGGCATCGGCGGTTCCTTCCTGGGTCGTTGCGGAGGGGCGTGCCCGGCGTCAGGTTCCTGTTTCCGGGGATTGCGAAAGCCAGCCCCCTGGGACTTGCTTTGCGGTTGTGGGCAATTTCGCTTCCGGTCAAACAGGAGGGTCTCGTCGCCGGGGCCGGCGGCCGGCCCCGGCGGCCTATCCCGGTCGGATGGCTCCTACCCGGCGGGGAGGGAGACGATGGTCGGCCGGAATATGCATCCCATCATAGGGAGGCACCCCGGGCCTGTCAACGCGAAACGGCTGGAAAAACCGTTTCAATACAATTTTCGCTCATATCTATGCACCGACGCGGCGCCGCCCTGCCCGCCGGCGCCGCGGGGGCGCGGCATTGCCCGGAAAGGGGTTCTCCGGCTGGGAAAGCAGCGTGGACGAAAGTCGGTAAAAGCCCCACGCCGGGGAAGGCTGCCCGGCTCATGGGATGTCCCCAACGGAAGGAATCATGCAAGAATATACATTCTGAAAAGGTTCAGCGTTGAACAGGGCGGTTAAATGCGGTACAGTATGTGCAAAGGGATGGCGGACGGCACCGGGGCGCGGGGACGGCCCGGCGTCCGCCGAAGGGCAGCCGGCACGGCTCAACACCGCCGCGGACCACCTCCACCCTGCGTCGCGGAGGCGGCGCGTTCCGGCACCGAGGCATCATGGTATGCGCACGCATCCACGACAGGCGCCCGGCGCTTCGGCGCGCGGGCCGGAAAGGGAGGCCGCATGGAGTTCGTCACTTTCAGGGGCCACGACCTGCGCGCCAGAAAAGAGAAAATCAGAAAGGCCCTGCTGCTCGTCCCGCCGGAAACGGCGGAGGACGTCCCCGTCCTCGCGAACACCCCCAACTATTTTGCTTTCGGAAACGCGCGCAGGCCGGAGGGGTACTGGACGAACCCCGCGGTGATGCTCGCGTTCCAGCAGGACGGGTACGAGCGGCACCTGGGCGCCGTTGACGACGACACGGTCCCCTACTTCATGCCCTGGTTCGGGACCGGCGTCCTGGCGACCGCCTTTGGCTGCCCGGGCCGCGAGTCGACCGGGGCCGGCGATGAGCCTTCGGTGATGGGGCCTGCGGTCTTTCGCGTGGAGGATGTGGCGCGGCTGAAACTGCCGGACGTGGAAAACGACGGCTGGATGCCGCGGGTCGCCCGGTTCATGGACCATGCCGCGCGGCACGGGGAAATGCCGGTCGGCCTTTCGGACCTCAACAGCCCGCTCTCGACGGCGCTCCAGGTCTGCGGATACGAGAATTTCCTCTGCTGGATGTATGAGGAGCCGCACGCCGTCGAGGACGTGATGGCGGTGGTCACGGAGGCGTTCATCCAATGGGTCCGTTTCCAGAAGCGGGTCGCGGGCGAGGGCGCCGGATGGTCAAACGGCCTGCAGGGACTTTATACGCCGGTGGGCGGCGTCTGGCTGTCCGACGACGACCTGGTCAATATCGGCCCGGCGTTCTACCAGCGGTTCGTCCTGCCGCATTACCGGAGAATCTTTGACGAATTTGGAGGCGGGCATCTCCACTGGTGCGGGCGCGGGAGCCACCAGTTCGAAAACCTGCTGGCGCTGGATAGCGCCAACACCGTCAACAACTCCCCGATGGGGGACGCCGTGGAGCTGCGCCGCCTGTTCGGCGCGTTCTCCGGCAAGAAGGCCATCATCCTGCAGGATCTCGCCCCTGCAGACGCGCAGGCGTACTATGGCAAACTGTTTGAGGGGATTTCGGACCTGACCGGCGTCCTCGTCAGCACCTTCGTCACGGATTTCCTGGCCGGCGACCTGGACGGCGGGTCCATTCCGACCGGCGTGCCCCCGAAGCAGCGCGCGAGCGCCGTCGTCCGCGCCTTCAGGAACATCGCTGGCAATATCCTCGCGCGCCGGGCGGGCTGAAGCGCGACGCGGCGGGGGCGGCGCCGCGTTTTCCGGGCTGCCGTTGATTCATAAAAAAAACCTCCGTCCCCGCGGCGCGCGGAGACGGAGGCTGGGTTTCTGGTTCCGTCAGGTTCCCGCCGGAATCGGATAAACGCCGTACGCCAGGCCGGCATCCACCATGGCCAGGACGTTCTCCAGCGGCGTCTCCTCCAGCAGGTAGTCGTGGCTGGGGGAGAGGATGTAGCCGCCCCCGGGCATCATGACTGAAAGGGTATCCCGCGTGGCCTGCCGCACCGTTTCCGGCGTGCCGCGGATAAGCGTTTCGACGGAATCGATGCAGCCGCTGAAGCACAGCGCGTCGCCGAAGTTCCTTTTGAGGATGGCTGGCTGCATATCCTTCGTCACCGGCTGGAGGGACTGCACCGCGTCAATGCCGCAGGCGATCAGGGCGGGCATCAGCTGCGCGTAGGCGCCGCAGACGTGCATCATCACCGGCAGGTCAAAGGCGTGCCCCAGGTCCGCCAGGCGCTTGAACGCCGGGGCGAAGAACGCGAGGAACAGGGCTTCCCCCATCAAAGGCCCCGTCTGGCTGCCCAGGTCGTTGCCGATGAAGAACACGTCGATGGCGTCCCCCGCGGCTTCGAACTGGCGCCGGCTGGAGGCGACATAGTAGTCGGAAACGTGCCGGATGACGGCGTGGACGAC
>JAPXQZ010000059.1:0-8898 GCA_033813835.1 Clostridia bacterium
GACGCGCGGGAGGCGCTGAGCGTCCAGGTTCACCCCGGCGACGCCTACGCGAAAGCCCATTACGGCAAGCGGGGCAAGAACGAGGCCTGGGTCGTGCTGGACGCCAGGCCCGGCGCGCGGCTGATCTGCGGCTTCAAGGACGGTGTCACACGGGAAGCGGTCGCGCGCGCCGCGGACGGCAGCGACGCCATTGAGCCGCTGCTGCGGCATATCGCGGTCCGGCCGGGGGACGCCCTGTTCATCCCCGAGGGCACCGTGCACGCGATTGGGGACGGACTGCTGCTGTACGAAATCCAGCAGTCCAGCGACTTGACCTTCCGCCTGTACGACTGGGGACGCACGGGCAGGGACGGCCGGCCGCGCGCGCTGCATCTGAGGGAATCCCTGGACGTCATCCGCGCGGATTCCCGTCCGGCGGTGTCCAGGCCCGTCCCGGTCAATGCCGGTGCCGCGGGCCGATGCGAACTTCTGCTGGGCACACCCTATTTCAAGCTGGAGCGCCTTTCAGCATGCAATGGTTTTCAAATCGAACCGGATAAAACCCAGTTCTCTATCCTGACCGCCCTGATGGACGGAACCCTTGCCTGGGACGGCGGCGCGCTGGCCCTGCCGAAGGGCGCCACCGCCCTGCTGCCGGCGGAGGGCTTTTCCCTGCGATATTCAGGGGAATCCGCGCTGCTGTGCCGCCCCGGACCGGCGGCCTGACGGCGTTCTATCACCGGGTAAAAAGCAAAACGCGAATACCATTGAAAAACGCCGGCACTCGCCGGCGTTTTCCTTTATTACAGGTTCAGACCAGTTCCAGCAGTTGGTCCAAGCTGTCCTTTGCGTCCCCCAGCAGCAGCAGCACGTCAGGCCGCGGCGCATACAGCGGGTTGGGCACGCCGGCGTAGCCCGGCTTGTCGTCGAAGTTGCAGATGATCAGGTGCTTCGCCTTCCCCGCCTCCAGGATCGGCATCCCGTAAATCGGCGTCCCCTGCGCCGTGTTCGCCGCCGGGTTCACCACGTCGTTCGCCCCTACCACCACCGCCAGGTCCATATCCGGAAAGTCCGGGTTCACTTCCTCCATCTCCCTGAGCAGCTCATAGGGCACGTCCGCCTCCGCCAGCAGCACGTTCATGTGCCCCGGCATCCGCCCCGCCACCGGGTGGATTGCGTAACGCACGGCTTTCTCCTTCGCCGCAAGCGCGTCCTGCAGCTTCTTCACCCGCTCCTGCGCCTGCGACAGCGCCATCCCGTACCCCGGGATGATCACGACGGACTTCGCCTCCGCAATCCAGATCTTCGCGTCCGAAAGCGACGCCGCGGCGGGCGCCTCCTCCGGTTTCCCCTCACCGGCTGTCACAGGCCCGTCCGCCGCCGGCGCCGAGGGAACCCCGGCGTGCCCGAATAGCACCCCCGAAAGGCTCCGGTTCATCGCCCGGCACATGATCTGCGTGAGCAGCAGGCCCGAAGCCCCCACGATGCCGCCCACCGCCACCAGCAGCACGTCCCCCAGCGCCATCCCCGCGATCCCCGCCGCCACACCCGAGGTGGCGTTGAGCAGGCTGATGGTGATGGGCATGTCTGCGCCCCCCACCCGCACCGCGAACAGCCAGCCGAAGACCAGCCCCAGCAGGCCCAGCGGCAGGCACAGCGCCGCCGCGCGCAAAGGGAACAGCGGCATCAGCACCACCAGCGCCGCCATCAGGATTGCGCTCAGCGCGCTCATCAGCGAGTGCCCCGGCAGTACCCGGGGCTTTGGGGACATCAGGCCGTGCAGCTTGGCCGCCGCCACCAGGGAGCCCGAAAAGGTCAGCGCCCCCACCGCCAGCGCCAGCCCCGCCGAAACCACTTCAAACCCGCCCCGCGCCGCCTGAAGCGCCAGCGTCATCACGGCCGCGACCGCCGAGGCCAGGCCGCCCAGCCCGTTTAACAGCCCCACCATCTGCGGCATCTGGATCATCCGCACCTTCACCGTCATGAAGACGCTCAGCAGGATGCCCGCCAGCAGGCCCAGCAGGATATAAACCAGGCTGCCCCGCAGGTCCGTCCGCGCCATCGTGACGGCCACCGCCAGCAGCATGCACAGCGCGCTGAACCGGTTCCCCCTTGCCGCCGTCCGCACGTCGCTCATCAGCCGGATGCCGTAGAGCACCCCCAGGGCCAGAACAGCGCTGAGCGCGTAATACAGCCCGTCGCTCATCCCTGCCCCTCCCCGTCCTGGCTCTTGCCGCGGAACATCTTCAGCATCCGGTCCGTCACCCCAAAGCCCGACACCACGTTGACGGTCGCCGCCACGATGCCGACCGCCCCGGCCAAGCGGCCAACCACGCCGTCCGCCAGCGCCGTCACCGCCAGCATCCCCAGCAGCGTGACGCCCGACAGCGCGTTCATCCCGCTCATCAGCGGCGTGTGCAGCAGGCTGGGCACCGCGTTGATCAGCCTGTACCCCGCGAGCGTCGCCGCCACGAATACCACCACCAGCACCACTTCCCTGCTCACAGCCCCATCGCCTCCCGCGCCCCGGCGTGCACCACCTCGCCCTTCACCGTCGTCAGGATGCCCTTCACGATCTCGTCTTCCCGGTCCAGGCGCAGCGAACCGTCCTTCATCAGGTACTCCACCAGGTTGTACAGGTTCATCGCGAACATCCGCGTCGAACTCTCCGGCAGCAGCCCCGGGATGTTCTTGATGCCCACGATATGCACCCGGTGGAAAACCGCGGTTTCCCCCGCCGGCGTCAGCGCACAGTTGCCCCCCTGGTCAATCGAGATGTCCACGATGACCGCCCCCGGCTTCATCGTCTTCACCATGTCCTCCGTGACAAGGATTGGCGCCAGCTTGCCCGGGATCAGCGCCGAGAGGAATAAAAGGTCCATCTCCGGCAGCCGCGCCGCCAGCGCCGCCCGCTCCCGTTCCAGCAGGTCCCGGCTTAAGGACTTCGCGTAGCCGCCCTCGCCCACGCCCGCCTCCTCCGGCACCCCCACGTCCACGATCTGCGCGCCCAGGCTCTGCGCCTGCTCCCGCGCCGCCGGGCGGATATCCGCCGCGTAGATCCGCGCACCCAGCCGCTTCGCCGTCGCCAGCGCCTGCAGGCCCCCAACCCCCGTCCCCACCACCAGCGCCGAAATCGGCTTGATCATCCCCACCGCCGAAAAAATCTGCGGCACGAACCGCGGCAGCAGGTCGCAGCCCATCAGCACGCCCTTGTATCCCGCGCAGGTCGACATGCTCGTCAGCGCGTCCATCCCCTGCGCCCGCGTGATGCGCGGAATCCCGTCCAGCGTCAGCGATGTCACCCCCCGCTCCGCCAGGTGACGCACCATCTGATGGTTGGACGGCGCCGCCGGGTGGATGAAGGTGATCAGCGTCTGGCCCGGCCCCAGCAGGTCCACCTCGTGGACGCCCAGTTTTTCGTTGTACTGCGGCTCCTTTACCTTCAGCACCAGTTCCGCCCTTTCGAACACCTGCCGCGCGCCCGCGACGAGTTCCGCGCCCGCCTTTTCGTACTCCCCGTCGTGAAAAAAGGCGCCCTCGCCCGCCCCGGCCTCCACCAGCACCGTATGCCCCAGCGCCAGGTACTTCGCGCAGGTTTCCGGCGTTGCCGCCACCCGCGCCTCCCCGTGCATGATTTCCTTCGGGATGCCAATCACCATATCCGTTCCTCCTATGCCCCTTCGCTGGCTTGAGTATAGCCGGAAAACGGATGAAATACAAGATTCATGCTTTATGCAGCCGGAGGGAAGCCTGTCCCCCCGCGCGTTGGATTTCCTTGACTTTGCGCGGGCTTGGCGTATGATGGTTCCGCTTTGACAAACCGCACAGGAGGCAGCATGCGCCTGCAATCCCGACAGACCCTGAAGATCGAAACCCTTTTTGCCGGCGTCTACTCCTCCTACTGGACCGCCGCCGCCGCGTTCTCGGGTTTTATGGCGGTCTACCTGTCCTTTTACGGATTCTCGGACACGCTCATCGGGCTGACGGCATCGGCGGTGTCCCTTGCCGCCATCGTGTTCCAGCTGTCGGTCTCGTCCTTCTCGGACGCGCGGCCGCGTATCGCCATCAAGCGCGTCATCTCCGCCGTGTTCTTCGCCTTCCTCGCCCTGGTCGCCGTGCTGGCGCTGGTTCCCATGCCGCTTGTCCTGATGCTGCTGGTGTACGCGGGGGCCGGTGGCCTGTCAAGCACGCTGCCCACCTTGTTCAACGCGCAGGTCGTCCAGTTCCTCAACCGGGGAATCCCGCTGAGCTTCGGCTGGCCGCGCGGCATCAGCTCCGTCGCCTATGCCCTGGCCGCGTTCTTCCTGGGGCGGCTGCTGGAAACCGCCTCCCCCCGCATCCTGATGCCCGTCTGCCTAGTCCTCTCGGTCGTCGCCATCGCCGTGGTGCTGGCCATCCCGCGGCCGGAGCAGGAGGAGGGCGACGACGCCATCCCCTTCCTCGCCCAGCCGGCGCCGCGCTCGAGCCTTTGGCGGCTGCTGGCCTCCAACCCGGTGCTGCAGCTCTTTTTGCTGTCCGGCTTCTTCCTGGGTGCGGGGCAGAGCAACGTCTCCCTCTTCCTGACCCGCATCGTGGAAGCCGGCGGAGGCGGCAAGGCCGAGCTGGGGACGGCCATGTTCATCCAGGCCGGCGTGGAGATGCCGGCGATGCTGCTGACCCCCTTCCTGCTGGGGCGTTTCCGGGCGCGGGCTATCCTCAGCTTTTCCCTGATAGCCTACGTGCTCAAGCATTTTATCGTGTTCGCGGCGGGCAGCCTGGCCGGCGTCTACCTGGCGATGGCGGTCAACGTCCTGTGCTTCGGGCTCTACGGCGTCACCTCAATGTTCTTCGCCAACGACATCGTCCGGGACAACGAGAAGGTGCGCGCCCAGGCGCTGGTCAGCGCGACCGGCGCGGTCTCCGCGCTGCTGGGAAACCTGACGGCCGGGTGGGTCGTCGACACCTTCGGCATCGGGACGCTCAACCTGCTGTGCCTGCTGCTGCAGGCGGCGGCCTTCGCGCTGATGCTGCTGTGCGCGGGGCTGCAGGCCCGGCAGGAAAAGCACCCGGAAGCGCGTCTGGGAGAAACGTAAAAAGCGTTCAGGGGATATCCCCTGAACCACATTGGCACATTGAAGCCATCCCGGGCCTGCGGATGGCTTTTTTCTGTTACTGATACTCCAGGTTCACCAGCCGCATTTTCCCATCCGCCCGGCGGATGAATTCGTCCAGGGAATAGACGCCGTCGTAGTACTGCTGCAGCAGCCGCTCATCCCCCAGCAGGGCCATGCGCTGCACGTTCATCCGGCCGTCCATCACGTAGACTCTGGATATCAGGCCATGCATCCATTCCAGGTCCTCCGCGGTGACCAGGTTGCGCAGCGTTTCCTTCAGACGCCCGTACTGCTCCTCCATGTACTTCACGTCCTGCTCCGCGTTGCTCTTCATGGCGCCCTCGAGGGATTCCGCCCGCTGGCGGGCTTCCTCAAGGTTTTTCCCAAACTGTCTCAGCGCCTTTTCATAATCCGGGTTGGGGATTGTCTCGGTCTGGTCCGGGCTCATGGCCGCCCTATCCACCCGGCTGATTCTGCCGACGAAGTGCTCCGTGAAGCGCAGGGCCGCGTCCGGGGCGGCGGTCGTGGACATCACGGCCAGGAGGGCCAGGTCCGCCTGCACGAAGGCGGGGCCATCCGGGTTTGCCATCGGCAGGACGAGGGGCAGCTGGAACATGTCGCCGGAGTTGTTCAGCCCTGTCATGTAGCGCGGCTCATAGCCCATCCCAAACCCGAGCAGCGGCTTTTTGTTGTACAGTTCCTCTGCCAGCTTCGCGCTTTCCGGATCCTCCCAGTCAATCTCCCGGTTGAGGTCGCCGTAGTCCAAGCTGTCGACGCGGCCCATCACCTCCCGGAACTCCGGGGTATCAAACACCAGGTTCTCCCCCGCGCCGAAGCGGTTGTCGATATACCGCTCGATCGCCTGGCCGCGCAGGAAATCGCGGACGTTGAAGGTGTCGGAAAAGAGCACGTAGTCCGGATGCTGGGCCCCCAGCCCCGTGGCCCACCTTTCCACCAGGTCCAGCAGCTCCAGGAAGGTGCGCGGCGGCGTCAGGCCCACTGCCTGAAAATTACCCGGGTAGTACCCCAGGGGGTAGAGAAGCAGCTGGGTGGGGATGGCGTAGATCTTGTCCCCGCGCGTAACCGGGCTGCTGAGATTGGGAAACAGGGAGCCCAGGTACTCCCGGACGGTCTGGCTTTGCGACAGGTCCATCAGGTAGCCCTTGTCGATGAGCTTGCCCAGGTCGAAGCCGTAGGCGTTCAATACCATCAGGTCCACCTTCACGGAGTTTGTCAGGAACATCGCCGCCAGCCGCTCCGCGTCCACGTAGCCAACGCCCACGTCCTCCACGCTCTGCAGCGTGACGTCGTCCATCTCCTGGAGGATGCCGTTGAGCATCGACGTGTCGTCCAGGCCGCCGGCCAGGGTCAGCACGGTGACACCTTTCAAACCCTCCTCCGTGCGGCCGCGGAGGAAGACGTTGTTGCCGAAGGCCACGGCCATCCGGCCGTCCGGCAGGGTTAAAAGCCCGCCGGTGGACTCCGCCCAGGGGGTTCCGAACATCGGCAGGTAGCCGACCAGGCGCCGGGTTTTCAGGCCGTCGTCATAGCGCAGCAGTTGGGTGTTCGAAAACGTATACAGGCTGTCCTCCGCCGCGTCGTAGTACAGGGGCGCCACGGCGTCGGAGTTCTCCATCCCGGGCGCCTGGGCGCCCAGCGGGGTCAGGCTGTCGTCCGCGGGGTTGAAGACCACCAGCTCGGGCTTGCGCCGCGTCCCCGTATCCGGGTCATAGGAGTCGTTGGGGTCCAGCCTCGCGGCGATGAGCTTGCCGTCCTTGTAGGGCGCCGCGGCCTGCAGGTGGTTGACCTGGTGGGTCCGGGATTCCCCGGTCTTCAGGTCGAAGCTGTACAGGTCCGCCGGCTCGCCCGCGTAGTTCTGCTTCTTGAGGAACAGCCTGCCGTCCGCAACCAGCGCCCAGGCGGGCATTTCCATATACCTGAACGCTTCTTCCCCCTGGGCGAAGGCGGACAGGTCCAGCGCGACCGGGTCCGCGTACGTCAACGTATCGCCCGCGAGGGTCAGGGCAAACAGCGCCTGCTTACTGACGTCCAGCCCCAGCAGCCGGTCCCCGTCGCTGAGCAGGATGGAAGCGGAGGGCTCCGCCTCTGCTTCCTTCCCCGTCAGAAATCTGCCCGGGCCGTAGATTGGGCGCATGTCCATCCTACGGACCACCCGGTCGTCCCCCGGCGAGAAGGTATACAGCGCCTCGTTGGTGCGGATAAAGAGTTCCTCCCCAACCCGCGCGATGGATTGGATGATGTCCGACGACTCCGTCAGCGCACTGCCGAACAGGTTGGTGACCGGCCGGGCCTCCGCGCCCGCGAAGGCGCCGCACGCCGGCAGCAGCAGCGCCGCCACCAGCAGCGCGGCGAGGCAGGAGCGGGATCGTTTATGGGTTCGCGTATTCATTCGGTTTCCCCTTTTCGCTGTATTTGGACCCGCAAGGTTCGTCGGGGATAGAGTACAATAGAGTTTGCAAAAGAGGATAAGAAATAGACAAGCCATCTGGGCTCCTGTAAAATGATAGTTGAAAAGACAATCACAAAACAAAGGAGAGATCCAAATGGCTCAGAAGAAGAATAGCACAAATCTCGAAGAATTGCTACTTCAATGTGTTGGGCAAGCAGATCCCATGCTGAGTATGCTGGAATGGCTCTGCGCGCATCTGATGGAGGCGGAGGTGGAGCAGCAGCTTGGAGCGGAGAAAAGTGAACGCAACGATGGGCGCAGTGGGTACCGCAGCGGCTATCGTCCTCGCCGTCTGGACACCCGCATGGGGACGATGTACCTCATGGTGCCCAAGGTGCGTCAGGGTGGATACATCCCCTTCTTCGTCACCGAGCGCAAGCGCAGCGAGGCCGCTCTCATTCAGGTGGTTCAAGAAGCCTTCGTGCAGGGCGTCTCGACCCGTAAAATGGAGAAGCTGGCAAAGAGTCTTGGGATTGATAGCATCTCCCGCAGCCAGGTCAGCGAGATGACAAAGGGACTCCATGAGCAGGTGGAGGAATTCCGCAATCGCCCACTTTCCGGAAATATTTACCCCGTTTTGTGGGTGGATGCACTCTATGAAAAGGTGCGGGCAAATGGCAGAATTGTCAGTATGGCAGTGCTTGTGGTCTGCGGAGTGAATGAAACCGGCCGTAGAGATATTCTTGCCATCGAGCCCATGGCCGAGGAGTCGGAGGACTCCTACAAAACCCTCTTTCAAAGCTTGCAGGATCGTGGTCTTGCCACGCCCAAGCTGGTCATTTCAGATGCTCACGCAGGCCTCACGGCAGCCATTCGTAAGTCCTTCCCCGGCAGCTCTTGGCAACGCTGCAAGGTCCATTTTATGCGGAATATTCTGGCACATGTGCCCCAAAAGGATAAGCAATCCTTTGCGAATGTCCTAAAGGAAATTTGGCTGGCTCCCACCGTAGAGCTGGCGAACAAGCGGGCGAAGGAGGTCATTGAGACCTACGAAAAGAGGTTTCCCAAGGCGATTTCCTGCTTGGAAATCGGTCTGGAGGACTCGCTTTCCTTCTATGCCTTTCCCGCTTTGGATGCTCGTAAAATTTCTTCCTCCAACATGATTGAGCGCTTAAATCGCGAGATCCGCAGGCGAACCAGTGTGGTGGGAATTTTCCCGAATGAAGATTCTTATGTGCGACTGGTGACCACCTATCTCATGGAGTACGCGGAGGATTGGTCGGTTTCCAGAGCCTACCTCAGCCTAGAATCTATTGAAATTACGCTGCAAAATGTGGCTTAATTTCATTTTTCAGGAGCCCTTTTTGCGAACATCTCTTGACGCCAGCTTCGTCTCTCGTCGGGCCCCAGGTCTCC